>JBATHQ010000590.1:0-3983 GCA_049667005.1 Psychromonas sp. | reverse complement strand
AAACAGCCATACACATACCGTTAAAGTCTGCGACTATTTCCAGAGATGACGGCACCGAAGAGCCGATCAGGGAGTGATAACGCGCCACGGAAAGAGGCTGGCTTAAACCGCTGAACATGCGGTCAGCACAATGTTTGATCAACGATGATTTACCATGCATGATCTGCTCTGCCTGACCGACTACGCCGCCGTACTGTTCAATAATGGCTTGATGGCCTAAGCAAATTCCAATCATTGGAATCTTTCCTCTGCATAAACCGATCAATTCAATCAGACAACCAGCAGCGCTTGGCGTACCGGGCCCCGGAGAAAGAATTAACACCACTTTCGTTGCGCAGGCATCAATATGCGCTTTAACCTGTGCTGCCGGTAAATTATTACGATAAATTTTTACCGGATACCCCAAGGATTTAAATTGATCTACCAGGTTGTAAGTAAATGAGTCAAAGTTATCAAGGAAAAAGAGTGTTGGTTTTGTAGTGCTCTTCATCTGCTTACTCTCCTGTCGTTGTCGTTGATGGGGATGGCTGTGTCGAAGAGACTTCGGCGAGTGTTGTACCGTGCGCTAAGGCAATCGCATTTAATACTGCCGCAGCTTTATTTCGGGTTTCATCGGCTTCCGCTTGCGGCACTGAATCAAATACTACCCCCGCACCTGCTTGTGCCTGGGCCACCCCATTTTTTACAAAGGCGGAGCGGATCACAATACAGGTATCCATGTCACCTTTACCATTGATATAACCCACTGCGCCGCCGTAACTGCCACGGCGTTTTTGCTCTACCTGACGCACTAAGTTCGATGCGCTGATTTTAGGTGCGCCGACCAGCGTACCCATATTCATACAGGCCTGATAAGCATGCAGCGCATCTAAATCAGAGCGTAACTTACCGATTACCCGGGAAACCAGATGCATGACATGGCTATAGCGATCTACTTTTAATAAATCAGCAACATGGCGTGTGCCGGGCTCACTGATCCGCGCTACGTCATTGCGTGCTAAATCGACCAGCATTAAATGCTCAGATGTTTCTTTATGATCTAAACGCAACTCCAGCTCTAAACGGCCATCTAAATCTTTATTAATCGAACCATCGGGATTAAACCCACGGCGGCGCGTACCGGCAATCGGATAAATCTCGACATCATTTGACGATTGAGTGTATTTAATGGCACTTTCCGGTGAGGCGCCGAATAAAATAAAGTCACTGTCTTTCAGATAAAACATGTACGGGCTGGGGTTGGTTTCTTTGAGTTTTGCATATGCGCCAATTGGATTAGGACAGGCCAGTGAAAAACTGCGCGACGGCACTACCTGAAAAATATCGCCTTTTACGATGTGTTTTTTAAGATGTTCAACAATAGCACAATAGGCCGGATCGGAGACATCCGTAGTTACTCTCCCGGATAATGGAACAATTGGATTGTCAGGTGTTGCAAAATCGCTGCACTGCTGTTGTATCTGTATCAGGCGTGCACCCAGACGTTGTTCATTTTCATCGGAGTGTAAACCACCAAAGACCGATGCAATTAACTCACCTTGTTGCTTTTGATGATCGTGAATCATTAATGTCTCTGCGACATAAAACATGAAATCTGGGCAGCTGTTTTCACTCTCCGGTACATCGATTAAATCTTCAAAGGTGGCAATAAAATCGTAGGCAAATATACCGCCCAGAAAAAGCGCTTGTTGATGGGGGGATTGTGTTTTGATCCTTTTGACTATAAAACGCAGGACATCGACCGGTGAAGATGATTTCAGACGTTGATCTTCATCACCGCTGCTATCTGATTTTGGAAAAACAAGCTGTAAATGCTTGGCGGTATGTTTGCTGATGATGCTGGTGGGGAAATGCGGTGTGATAAAAGTAAGCAGGTCTTTGCCGTTGTCTGTCAATGCGTCTAAGGTTACCGTCAGACCTTGACAGGTGATTTTCATGCAGGCATCTATCAGCAGCAAACTTTTAAGGTGGTTTTTACTTTCAAT
This sequence comes from Psychromonas sp., assembly GCA_049667005.1. Taxonomy (GTDB): domain Bacteria; phylum Pseudomonadota; class Gammaproteobacteria; order Enterobacterales; family Psychromonadaceae; genus Psychromonas. Next base: position 1,998 of record JBATHQ010000590.1, on the reverse strand, counting down.
CTCTGCAGAATCGAATAATAGATGGTTGTTGCTGTCCACAGTGAGTGTTTGAAACAAACCGAGCGAGTCACTGATATATTTACAGTCTACAGAAATACTTTTTAATACGCCGATGGGATGATTAGTATTCATTTTTTGTCCTTTGATATTCAATTGAGTGATGGTTTAAATAGGCTTTATATTTGCCATCGCCAGCACTGTTTAAGGACTTTATTTATCTTATTCATGTCTGCTCTCGAATTTTTTTATTAAAAAACCAATGCCCCAAAAAAGGCCCAAAAACAAAAAAAGCCCGCATAGTGCGAGCTTAAATTTGTTTTTTTGAAAATATACAGATATAAAAAAAACTCATTGCCCGCTTAGGAAAATGAGTGCCACCAATAATCTTTAAGAGAAATTGTCATTAAAATCATATATCATGCATTCCATAAATTGAGGCAACCATTTTTTGCGATTATGCTTTTAATGTCAAGGTGATTTTTAGGATATTATTGTTATTTAAATTTCACCCGCTTTAAACGCGGACTACTTCAAGTTGCTGATCTTTGAACCTTGAAGTGCTTGCACTATATTTACACTATGCTTACTTATACAGACTTCGGATATCCATGTTAATTGACCTTCATTCACATACAAAAGCTTCAGATGGGCAGTTAACGGCCAAAGAGTTGGTTGAACGTGCAGCTAATCGTCAGGTGCATATGTTAGCTATTACCGATCATGATACGGTTGATGGATTAGCCCAGGCGCGACAAACGATTATTGACAATAATTTCAATTTAATACTCATTAATGGGATTGAAATAACCACTAATTGGTTAAATCATGAAATACATGTGATTGGTCTTAATATCGATCCGGCGCATCCTGCATTAAGCGACTTAATTGCATTACAAAAAGACAAGCGTGAAGCGCGAGCGATGGAAATGGGCGCCCGTTTAGCCAAGGCTAAAATACCCGGGGTTTACGAGGCAGCCAAAGCGCTCGCGGGTGACGGCGCTATTACGCGAGCACATTTTGCTCGTTATTTAGTCGAGATAGGTGTCGCGCCAACTTTTCAAAAAGTATTCGATAAATATTTAAGCCGCGGTAATATCGGTTATGTACCGCATGACTGGGTGGATATTGAATGTGCGATAAAGGTTATTCATCAGGCGGGCGGACAGGCAATCTTAGCGCATCCTGACAATTATGGCTTATCAAACAAATGGATCCGCCGTTTATTGACAGAATTTAAGCAACTTAACGGTGATGCGATGGAGGTGGCAATAGGGCAACAATCCCCGCAAATGCGTTTACAGCTTGCAATCTGGAGTAATGAGTATAAGTTACTCGCTTCGCAAGGCAGTGACTTTCATTTTGTCGGCCGCTGGCGGGATTTAGGTAAAGCGCTGCATCTGCCCGATATTGCACAACCAGTTTGGGCCGATTGGCCAAGTTATTTGTCAAAAATATTAGTAGAAGAAGAAATACAATGAGTCAATTTTTTTACGTGCACCCTGAGAATCCACAAGTACGCTTAATAAAGCAAGCCGTTGATATATTAAAAGCAGGTGGAGTGATCATTTATCCAACGGATTCCGGTTATGCATTAGGCTGCACCATGGATAATAAACACGGCCTGGAAAAAATTTGTCATATTCGCGATATTAATAAAAAACACAACTTTACCCTGGCATGCCGTGATTTATCAGAGATAGCGACCTATGCGCGTGTCGATAATCAGGCCTTTCGTGCGCTCAAAAATAATACCCCGGGGGCATACACCTTTATTTTTAAATCCACCAAGGATTTACCAAAACGCTTGATGAATCCAAGCCGACGCACTATCGGTATCCGTATTCCGGACAATGTGATTGCATTGGCACTGTTAGAAGCATTAAATGAACCCTTAATGACGACCAGTTTAATTCTGCCCGGTAACGAAAGTACTGAATTTGATCCTGAAGAGATTCGCGATAAATTAGAGAACCAGGTGGATTTGATTTTACATGGCGG
>JBATHQ010000589.1:0-3631 GCA_049667005.1 Psychromonas sp. | reverse complement strand
GTCTTCAGATGCCCAAATTTCAAAAACCAGAAATTCAGCCGGATTTTCATTATCCTGGTGAAGATCGTAACTGATGCAGCCCTCGTCTTGAGTGCGGGTGAACTCCACCAGTTTTAAAAGTTCAGATTTGATCAGATCAATTTTTCCGGTTTTAGCCGTGATATTCGCAACAATAGTTATCTTAGGCATAACTGCTTCCTTTATTTTCGATGAATATTTATGGGTTATTTATCTAGCTTAACAGTGCGTTAATTGTTTGATAACCGGCTAAATAAAGGAATCAGTTTTTATTAATGATTGATAATGAAAATTGATTTCAGAGAGTTAGCGTGTTTATGAATCTCTTTTTAAATTGCTATTACACTCATTTTGTTTGATATATTAAACCGATCTTTATGAAATAAATCAGGGAAAAGCGATGGAACTTAAAACCTTAAAGAGCTTCGTGGCCGTTGCGACACTGAAGAGTTTTTCTGCCGCAGCAAAAGAGCTTTATACCGTGCAGCCGGCAATCAGTCGTCATATCAGCACATTGGAAGAGGAGTTGGGGGTTAAGCTGTTTTTTCGCAACTCCAGAGAGGTATCGATAACCACAGCCGGGGAACGATTACTGAACGAAGCAGTTGAACTTCTGCAGCGTGTGGAGTTGGCTAAGGAGCAGGTGGTCAAAACCTATCAGGGTGAGATTGGTTCATTAACCATTGCCTATATGGGCGGGGCAACGCTCTCTTTTATTCCCGGTTTGGTTCGCCACTACTCATCACTCTATCCCAATGTCGATATCAATCTTATCGAGATGACGGCATCAGAGCAGATCGAGGCGTTTCAACAAAACAAAATTGATCTTGGATTTTCCCGCCCGATGCCCAAACTGATCACAAATGAGTACCAGGCAACTGAGATTTATATCGACACCCTGACCGCTATACTACCTGATCACCACCCTCTTGCCGATGAAACAACAATTGAATTGTCGGAACTGCAGGATGAAACTTTTGTTCTGTTTGCACGCTCTGAAGCCGTGGGTATTTTTGATGCAATTATCAGTTTATGTCAGCAGGCAAAGTTTTCGCCGTTTATCAAAAACCAACCTAAGCAGATGCAGACTCTGCTCACACAGGTGGCAGCGGGAATCGGCGTTTCCATTGCACCCAGTTCAATAAGAAAGTTGACCTGTGCCGGTTGCCGGTTTGTTGCTATCCGCGGAGTTTCTGCGGATATTCCACTGCTCTTACATCATCAAAAGAACCGTTTATCTCCCAGTGCAGAAGCCTTCACAAAGATTGTTATTGAGACAATTCCCGCGATACAAGAGAGCATGACGAAGAGGTAAAAGTGATGTGCTTGATGTCGATATGGAAGATCAGCTTAAAGCCTGATAAGCGCGGTTAAAGAAGACTCATTTCATAATCTGTTAAATCAACAACGGATCTATCAATACAGTAACTGTATAGCTGTGATGATAATTGGTTATTTTTGTTATAGTTAAAATGCGCGTAGCATAAAGTCATCAGAGGTTAACCTCTGTATTAACAGCATCAATAATCATATTATCAGAGGTCGACTATGAATCATGCAGACATAAGCGTTAGTAGTGTGCCAGCCATCAGTAAAAAGTTACTCTTTTTAATGGCCAGCGCTATCTCCGCGACGGTAGCAAACCTTTATTATAATCAACCTATTCTGCCACTAATGGGAGCAGATCTCGGGATTAGTGGAGACGATTTAGGCATGATCCCCGCCGCCAGTCAGTTGGGTTATGCCGCCGCTTTATTATTAATCTCACCTTTAGGCGATAACATGCCGCGCAAGCGCCTTATTGCTGTTTTATCCTTTTTTCTGATAGGCGCATCGCTATTAGCTTTCTCTGCTGATAGTTTACTGATATTGATTACTGCCTGTTTTGTGATAGGTCTCAGTGCCAATATTACCCAGCAGCTGATTCCCTTTGCCGCTTCATTGTGCACTGTAGAACAAAAAGGCCGTGTGATTGGCACCTTAATGACTGGTCTTACGGTCGGTATTTTACTTTCCCGAACGTTAAGCGGATTCGTTGGCGAGCACTTTGGCTGGCGTGCAGTATTTGCCATGTCGGCAATCTTAGCGGTCTTATTTGCTGTGTTACTGCAGCTATTTTTACCAACCAATAAACCTGCTAACAGCATGCCCTATCACAAACTGATTGGCAGCATGTTCACCCTGGTAAAGCAGCACGCCACTTTGCGCCAGTCAACGCTCACAGGGGCTCTATGGTTCGCTTCTTTTAACGCATTATGGACAACACTTGCCTTACATGTGAACGAGCCTCCATATGGCTATGATGCACAACAAGCCGGTATGTTTGGTATTATCGCTTTGGCAGGGGTAAGCGGCGCGAAACTTTCCGGTATCTGGGTAAATAAAGTTGGCTCGCGTAATATGATCACCGTTGCTTTAGGGCTGATCGCAACCGGTTTTATCGTGTCGGGTTTGTATGGTGACAGTTTAATTGGATTGATTGCGGGGATTATTCTGATTGATTTTGGTGTCTTTAGCGCACAGGTTTCTAACCAGGTCAGAGTATTTTCTATCGACCCTGCCGCACAGAGCCGTATCAACGGTATCTACATGCTTGGTTATTTTCTCGGTGGTGCATTCGGCTCGGTAGCCGGTGTAAAAGCCTTTGCTGATTATGGTTGGGCAGGCGTATCCGTGCTTAGCCTGATCCTGATCACCATCAGCTTATTGATAAATAATAGCAAACCTCGCAGTAAAGGTTTAACAACCGTTTCAGCGCCACAAAGCTAATTCAGTTACATAATAAAAACACAAAGGAGATATTTATGACTACTTCTATAAAACTAATGCCGGGCGATACTTTTCCTGCCATTGACGCAGCTTTACCCGATGGTTCTTTTGTTCAGTTAGGTAAAGCACAGGGTGATGCAACCTGGCAGATGATCGTTGTCTATCGTGGCAAACACTGCCCTCTGTGCACCCGCTACCTGAACCTGTTGGAAGAACACAAAGCAGCATTAGCAGAGATTGGTGTGAGCATTATCGCGGTATCAGGAGATTCAAAAGAACAGCTGCTGGAACACCTTGAAAAACTGACTATCAGCTACCCTATCGCCTATGGTTTAACAGAGGAGCAGATGAAAACGCTTGGTCTGTACATTTCACAGCCCCGTTCCGAGCAGGAGACTGACCATAACTTTTCCGAACCGGGAATGTTTATCGTGAATGACGAAGGCAACCTTCAGGCAGTTGATATTTCAAACGCCCCTCTGCTTCGACCTGAACTTGATGTTGTGGTTCGCGGTCTGACTTTTGTGCGTAGTCAGGATGGCTACCCAATCCGCGGTACTGTTTCGTACTAATACCAAATACATTAATTTTACATTCATTTACGCTTGTTAAAATGAATGCTAGCTTCGTTATTGATTTGATTAAGAACGTCCTGTTCTTCACCACTGCGTGGCCAGCTAAAGCTGTTCAAAATCGTTCCATACGATTTTGTGGAATTAGAATAACTTATGTGGACTCCCCCTTTGTCAACAATAAAACTGCGCTTACAAAGAAATAAATGCGTACTTATGTACGAGCTCTATTTGAGTAGCTAACTCTGGCTCTAGGATCTTTACGCGGACAA
>JBATHQ010000588.1:0-12013 GCA_049667005.1 Psychromonas sp. | reverse complement strand
TTACCGGCGCACCGAAAATACGTGCCATGGAAATCATCGCGGAATTAGAGCCGCATCACCGCGAGGTTTATTGCGGCAGCATTGGTTATATCAATGGAGATGGGCGCAGCGACACAAATATTGCCATAAGAACCCTGCTTTGCCATAACAATAATATTTATTGCTGGGCCGGTGGCGGTCTGGTGGCAGATTCCAATGTTAATGCGGAATATCAGGAGTGTTTTGATAAGGTGAGTAAAATTTTGCCTTCTCTCACCTTATTAAATAAATAATGTTAGACATCTCTTGGTCTGGTCGAATTGCTAATACTTATGCTCATCAATGGATGAGCAACTCATTTTAACGTACAGGTAGTTCAATGCCTTCAAATAACTTGCTGACTTCGGCATTATATTTTAGCTGGATCGCCTTCTCGACCAAAGGACGATTTAAATGGGGTGCAAATCTCACCATAAAATCATACATATAATCACGTAAAAAAGAGCCTTTTCTAAAACCAATACTGGTTGTACTGGATTTGAAGATATGGCTGGCATCAATCACACAAAAATCATCATCGCTCTGATTAACAGCCATAGTAGCAACAACGCCAACACCTAACCCTAAGCGCACATAAGTTTTAATAACATCAGCATCGGTTGCCGTAAAAACAACATTAGGCGTAAACCCGGATGCATTAAATGCCTCATCTAATTCAGAACGCCCGGTAAAACCAAAAACATAAGTAACAATCGGATATTTAGCGATATCTGCAATGCCGACATTTTCAACTTTAGCTAAGGGGTGATCTTTAGGCACAATAACCGAGCGATTCCAATGATAACAAGGCAACATAATGAGATCCTGATAAAGATGTAGTGCCTCAGTTGCAATCGCAAAATCAGTTTTTCCTTTAACAACGGACTCGCTTATTTGCGTCGGCGTACCCTGGTGCATATGCAATGAAACTTTTGGATAACGTTTCATAAAACCTTGAATGACCTCCGGCAAAGCGTAACGAGCCTGGGTATGGGTGGTCGCTATATTTAACTTGCCTTGATCGGGCTGCGTATATTGGCAGGCAACCGCTTTGATACTTTCAACTTTACCTAATATTTCCGAAGCGTAACGGATAACTTCTTGACCCGCAGGGGTAACATTGGTTAAGTGTTTTCCACTTCTTTCAAAAACTTGAATGCCCAGTTCATCTTCCAGCATACGGACTTGTTTACTTATGCCAGGTTGCGAAGTGTACAAATTTTCCGCCGTTGCAGACACATTTAAATTGTTATTTAAAACTTCGACGATATAACGTAATTGTTGTAATTTCATATATAAAAGCCATTGCTCATGGAAAGATTTTTAGTGTTGTTATTCCATTTAATTCTAACAGAGTTCCATTAAATACATAGAATTAGTTATCAAGTTACTGATAATAAACCTTAATAAAAAAAGGGTTAAATAGAATTTCCTGATCCATATCAAACGGGCATTGCTTTATTTTATATTTCAGAAACTAATTGACATAAATCATTAGTTTAGCGGTGAGTTACCTTTACTATGCAAAATATATTTAGTAAACAGGATACTCCCCATGGCCCCTATTGAAGCGGCACAATTAAATGCCTATAAAGGACAACTTATCGCGTCTCTAGAAAAGTTGCGAAACGACGTTGCAGAGATTCTCATGCGATCAAACCATTCAGGCCACAAAATGGCTGCAGAGCAAATTCAAAAAATAGCAATTGATGAATTAGTTGAATTTACCTTGAAAATTGATCAGCCTGCTATCGCACACAAGGTAAAAGAGATTCAGAGTATTGATGCTTCTTTAAATGATATTGAAATGGGTTTATATGGTTTCTGTTCCGATTGTGAAGAAGAGATAGAACTGAGCAGATTAGACGCAGCGCCTGCAACAAAACGCTGTGAAACCTGCGAAATCAAATATCAAAAGCAAACCTATAATAAATACAAGCTGTAATAAGAGCTGCAGGAGTTTATTGAACTTTTGCAACTGTTTTTCCAGCCGTTTATTGTTTTTGATACAAAGAAACGCCCTGTGTAGTGTAGTCATTTTACATACACAGGCAATATCACAGGAGTAATCAGCAACAAACACTGCCGAAGGTTTCAGCTAAAAACGTTTTAGTCTTAATTACAAGGTATAGCTGTGAGGCACAGCCACAAGGTATTTACTTAGAATGACTAAGCAACACGCCGCACTCCGCGATTAAAACGCTTTTATCTCGAACAAAAATCAACCGCGAAAGGCCAATAGACCCGAGTAATGAGTATTTTATCTTACTCATTGCAACATTGGCATTCGCTACTTATAATAAACAAATTTAGAGTCGCTAATTTGTCTATCAATAACTCAAATACTCAGTCTGAATCCTCGCCTAAAGGCGGCAATATGAAAGTATTGCTACCGTTCACTGCAGAACAATGTTCGCCCGACTTTACAGTCCAATTAACACAGCAACCTGATAATGAAGTTAATTGGTTATCGATTTATCCTATTGTCTCTCAAATTGTTAACCATTTTGAGAGGTTACCGCAACCTTTACTGATATTTAACTCTCTGTACTGGCAGGCTGCAATAAGTGTGATCAGTGCATCCAGTACGCCGGATTATCCGATGCATGCACTGCTTAGTTACAATCAGGAAACATTGTTCGGGCGACTCAATCAAAGCACAGAAAAAAAGATCTCTTTTGAACAGGGTGAGATTTTCAATTTTAATCATGGTTGCCTGATTCTGCATATCAGTCCCCTTTTAGTAAATCCTCCCCTGTGGTTTTTGATTAAGTCATTTTTAATTACCCGTACTTTGCCTGCGACTTCCGCTATTAATGGTTATAAATTTAAAGAAAAATACCCGCAACCACCTTTAGATCAGGTAAATACGAAAATCATTCTGGTCGCCAGCCGATATCAACTTGATGAATTAGCGCAAATTGATCCGGAATATAATCAGGTTGGTTCATTATTTACTGAATTATCCTCTCAATTAGACGCGACAGATGAAAATATTAAGAGTTTACAGGCTTTCTGTCTGCAGTTGATAGACGATAACAAGTTGACGCCACTGTCGGTCGATGGATTTGCTTTATTATTTCACCATCTTTCAAGTTTATGTGAACATCAGAAAAAGCTGCTTTTTTCACCCGAAGTGATTGAAAAAATGCTTCGCTATGCGCAATTGTTCAATCCAGACACGCAACTGCTTGAAGCACAACACCTGCAAAAGGTGATTGAATTACAATCACAATCTCAATCACTGGCACAGAATTTCACCGATCAGGCGCTCCTTGAGAAACAGTTGAAGATACAATTACAGGGCCAGGAAACCGGGCAGATCAACGGGTTATCCGTGGTCGAATTGATGGGTTACCCTACCGAATTTGGTGAGATATTTAGAGTATCGGCAAGTGATATGATCGGCGATGGTGAGATTATCGATGTCGAAAGGAAAGTCGAGTTAGCAGGTAATATCCATGCTAAAAGTACTTTGATAGTTCAGGGTTACCTGAATCACCTTTTCACCCATGTCCATCATTTCCCACTCTCCTGCAATGTGGTTTTTGAACAATCTTATCAGGAAAGTGATGGAGACAGTGCCGCATTAGCCATTTTGTTGGCGGTGACCTCCTGCTATGCACAGACCCCCGTACAGCAAAATTTATTCGTTACCGGCGCATTAGATCAGCACGGAAATGTGTTAGCAATTGGTGGGATTAATCAAAAAATACAAGCCGTTACGCGTCTGTTTATGTTAGGTTTATTAAATGATCCGATCACCATCTTAATGCCCAAAGCGAATCAGATTAACTTGACCTTAGATATTCAAAGCATGCAGTTGATAACAGAAAATAAAATTAATATTTTCGGCATTAATCACTGCCAGGAAGCTTTTCCTTTTGCATTGAATGCTTCATTTAGCGAGGTTATTTTAGCAATCAATAAGCGCGTGGAAGTGTTACAAAAAGAGGAAAAAGAGGATGACTATGCGGAGAACAGCCTATTCAGCAGAATATTGGCAAAATTCCAATAAGCTTAATTACTTGTAGATAAAAATTCAGCGCCTCGTCCCAATGCGTGAAATAGATGGGGTAGTTATAACAACTATTTGTTATTAAAGTTGATTGTTATTACCCTGTCATATAAAGTAAGCACAAAATTTTCTAGGGTATTGTAATACAACATTAAACAATGCCTTACCAATTTCAATTATTCAAAATAAGTGAACTATGACTAAAATCGTATCCCAAAAAGAGTTGGGAAAAAACTCTTACACAAAAGAAGAACTGATAAAATGTGGTCAAGGTGAGTTATTTGGTGAAGGTAATTGCCAACTCCCTATTGATAAAATGCTGATGCTAGATCGTATCATCACCATCACTGAAGATGGCGGTGAATTTGGTAAAGGAGAATTAGTTGCAGAATTAGATATCGATAAAGCCCTGTGGTTTTTCGAATGCCATTTCCCCGGCGACCCTGTTATGCCTGGCTGTTTAGGGCTTGATGCTATGTGGCAATTAGTTGGATTCTTCCTTGGTTGGAGTGGCGGTCCTGGTAAAGGTCGCGCATTAGGTGTAGGTAACGTTAAATTTACAGGCCAGGTACTGCCGAGTTCAAAAAAAGTAACTTACCGTATCACCATGAAGCGTCTGATTATGCGTAAACTTGTTATGGGTATTGCTGACGGCGTTGTTGAAGTAGATGGTAAAGTTATCTATACAGCAGAAGATTTAAAAGTAGGTCTATTCATTGACACTACCAGCTTCTAATCTCTTAATAACAGACTAGAATTTTATAAAGCACTGCATATGACAATATACAGTGCTTTATTTTTATCTTTTTTCTACATTTACAGGTTGTAAAATGAAACTAATATATTCATTCATTAAGGGCATCGCCAAAACTCTCAATTTAATGCGCTTATTTATTATTAATATTGTGTTTTTTACAATTCTGGCAATTATTCTGTTTGCTATCAGCAGTGATGAACAACCGCTATTAATTGCAGATAACTCAACCCTTAACCTCAATTTTACAGGAATGATTGTAGAGCAGAAAAAACCTGCCGATTTTTTTGGTGAGGTGTCCAATCAGATGATTGCATCCACTGATAACCTGATTATCGAGTATCAACTGGATGAGATTTTAAATACCATATCTCATGCACAATATGATCCTAAAATTAAAAATATTCTATTAGATCTCAATGGCTTAATCTCAGCAAGTCCCAATCAGATAGCAGATATAGGCCAAGCTTTAATTAGTTTTAAAGCGGAGGGTAAATCTGTTACGGCTATTTCAGATAATTACACTCAGATACAATACCTTCTAGCGAGTTACGCAGATAATATCTATCTTAATCCGCAGGGTGTGGTTATGCTGCCGGGTTATTCTGTATACCGTCTCTATTTTAAAGAAGCGTTGGACAAATTACTGATCACCCCACACGTTTTCAAAGTGGGGACTTATAAATCCTTTGTTGAACCTTTTACCGAAAATAAAATGTCCGACGCCAGCAAAGTAGCGAATCAGCACTGGCTGGATCAACTATGGAAAAATTATATCGACACAGTCTTGTTACAACGTAAAGCGAACAATCGCATAGCCGCGCAATCAATCTCCCCTACCTTAAAACAATTAAAATCAGCCTTAAAAAGTGTTGCCGGTAACACTGCGCTTTATGCTCTGGAGTCAGGATTAGTTGACCAACTTAAAAGCCGTTATGACGTTTTAGCCGAAATGGGACAGCAGGCACAAGTGGATGGATATCAATTTAAATTGATCAGTTATGCTGATTATCAGCCTACACTGCCGAAAAGGTATCAGATAGACGGCAAAAAAGATCAAATTGCGCTTGTCTATGCAACCGGAGAAATATTATCCGGCGTACAATCTTCAGAAGTCATCGGCGGTGAGAGCTTTAGTAAATTATTAGCCAGCGTACTGGATGATGATAAAATTAAAGCCGTAGTGATACGTATTGATAGCCCCGGCGGCAGCGCTTTTGCGTCGGAAAAAATTCGTCAGCAAATTTTAGCGTTGAAAAAAGCAGATAAAAAAGTTGTCGTATCGATGGCGAGTATGGCCGCATCAGGGGGTTATTGGATTGCATCGGCAGCCGATTATATCGTCGCAGCTCCTACGACCTTAACAGGTTCGATTGGCATATTCGGGATGTACGCCAGCGCCGATAAAGCATTAAATAATTTTGGAATATTTAATGACGGAGTAGGGACAACTGAATTGTCCAGTTTTAACCCGACACGCCCGCTAAATCCTGAACTTGCTGAAATAATACAACTCGGAATAGAAAACGGTTATCAACAATTTTTATCGGTTGTTGCAGAGGGGCGGAAGATGACGCCAGCAGAGGTTGATAAAATCGCACAAGGGCGTGTCTGGACAGGTGTTGATGCAAAGTCGCTTGGCCTGGTTGATAAATTGGGAAATTTACATGATGCCATTAGTAGAGCCGGGAATTTAGCAGATCTGCAGGAATATGACGTAAAAGTGATCTCGCCAACGCTGTCCACAAAACAGCAACTGTTTAACGAGTTATTAGCTGAAGGTGTCAGCATGTTGCCGCAAGGTGTGCAGATTAACGCGCACTTATATGACACTTTAAAAACATTACAGTCGCAAACAGCAATATTGACACGCTTTAATGATCCGCAAGGGCGTTATGCTTTCTGCCCTATGTGTACATTCAACTAAAGCGAAAAAACTGGTAAGGGTTGTAAGACCCTTCCTCAGAGCATAAATTAGAATAAAATGAAGATGATGAGACTTTACCCTTTAGACTATTACACCCATTCCGGTAATTTAAAACCACCGATCTTATTTAACCTGGTGTTAATTTTTCTTGCCAGAACCTGGGGGTTATTAATAATATCGTTACTTTTACAGGGTTCAGGGCAGACTTTATTATCTGTATTTTACCCCGATCAAACCCATTTCTATTTGGGTTTAATATCCGGTTCATTAGCACTATTGTTATTTTTTTTGTCCGGAAGAGATCATGATAAACACCTCTGGGTAAGAAGGTTATGGCAACGTAGTTATCTATTTTTATTATTCAGTATCTTTATTGATTTAGGTTTGCAGCTGTATTACTTACTGAACAATAACTTTCAATATACTATGCCCGCTTCTGTGCAGCTTGTTTTTGCAGTTTGGATCCTTTTGTACTGCCTGCGCAGTAAACACCTTAAAGACAGTTTTATTCGCTAGTAATAAAAAAGGTGAGTTATTAAGCTCACCTTTTTTTATGCTGACTTACTGCTTTGTCATTTTAGTGTAATTTTAGTGTAATTTTAAACGCGGACGCAATATTTTGTTGATGCTTTGAACTAGCGTAATTAACCCGGTACGTACGTAACCGTGCAGCGCGACCTGATGCATACGATACAGTGAAATATAAACTAAGCGCGCAAGACTACCTTCAACTTTCATCGACCCTTTGGTTAAGTTGCCCATCAAACTGCCGACGGTACTGTAGTTACTTAATGAAACCAGTGAGCCATAATCTGTATATTTATAAGGCGATAATGGTTTATTCTTAAACGAAGCTTTAATATTTTTAGCAACTAATGAAGCCATCTGATGCGCGGATTGCGCACGAGGCGGAACAAAACCACCGCCCGGTAAAGCGCAGCTTGCACAATCACCTATTGCATAAATATTATCATCTAACGTGGTTTGCAGTGTATCTTTAACCACCAGCTGATTTACTCTGTTTGTTTCTAAGCCAGCTATCCCTTTCAAAAAATCTGGCGCTTTAATACCAGCAGCCCAAACCATCAAATCAGCTTCGATCAGCTCACCATCTTTAGTCAGCAACCCTTTCGCAGTGGCTTCGGTGACCATGGTTTGCGTACGTACAGCAACACCCAACTTTAACAGCTCTTTATGTGCAGGGCCGGATATTCTATCAGGCAGTGCAGGTAAAATTTTATCACCGGCTTCGACAAGGCTTACCTTCAAATCTGTCGTTTTAATATCATCAAAACCATAGCTGGTCACCTGCTCTAATGAGTTAAAAAGTTCAGCTGATAGTTCAACACCCGTGGCTCCAGCGCCAACAATGGCAATACGTACTTGCTTAGTTTGATGTACAGCAAGTTGTAAATACTTATTAAGCATGCGGTGGTGGAATTTTTTGGCCTGTTGAGGGCTGTCCAAAAAGATGCAATGCTCGCTTACACCTTTGGTATTAAAATCATTACTAACACTGCCAAGGGCAATGACTAACGTGTCATAATTTAGAGAACATACTGGTAAAATCTGGTTACCTTCATCATCAAACAGTTCAGATAAATGTATCTGTTTACTATCCCGATCAATATCCGTCAATGCACCCAGTTGAAAACTAAAACCATGGTTTTTTGCATGGGCACGATAACTTAGCGCATCTATTCCATCATCAAGAGAGCCAGCTGCAACTTCATGCAATAACGGTTTCCATAAATGAGTTCTGTTTTTATCAACTAAGGTAACATGAGCTTTTTTCTTACGGCCAAGTTTATGTCCCAGTTCCGTGGCTAATTCAAGGCCGCCGGCCCCTCCTCCAACAATGATAATTTTATGCATGATAACCCTCAATTTTTTGTTAATAGCTCAACGAAATAATGTGTTTGCTATTTAGATTTGATTACGTTAAAGCACTGAAAGGGGTAAGCACAGCAACTCTATATATTGCCATAGCAAACCACTCAGAACATTAATGTAATAAAATCAAATCAGTAACTTTACTGATCCAGATCAAACATCAACGGTGATTATCGCTAGATTAACAGTAAAGTAAATAGGGAAATAGTAAAAAACAGAAGAAAAGACAAAATGGCAATTAAAATCGCCATTTTGCTCGTTATTGCTCTTTGAATTTTTTAATGGTCTGCAGATGATGCGATATATCCTGGAATTTATGTCCCTGCTGCTCATCAAATATAATTTGATAATATTGTGCAAGAGCATGATCACTTTCTTCTGAATCAAGTACTTCGTCAGTACGCGAGAGAATACATAAGCAATTATTTTTATTTTTACGGCGGAAATCACTGACACATTTAGTTTCAATATCTAAATATTCTTCAGGCCATTCTATCTTACCGACCATATTATCTTCCGGATGCAGATTTGGATTGAAAATAACCTGTTTTATTCCGCAAAGAAAACCAACTCGCTCACTCCAAAAGCCGCCAAGTCCAACACCGCAAATAAGAGGTGTTTTATCATCACTGCTTTGAATATGTTTGTGCACTTCATTTAAAATATGGCTCATATCATGTTTAGGGTGAATCGTGCTGTAGTGAACAAAACGCACATCATCATCAATAAACTTTAATTGCATGACCTTTTCATGGTTTCCCGGGCTCGTCGCATCAAATCCATGTATATAAATGATCATTGTATTATCCCCAACCTTATTATTTTAATTATTTTATAAGTTTATTGAAATTAACATAGAGTGCAAGCCCTGTACTAAACTAATTAGATCTGATCGGCATGCAACATCAATTTTTGATGATTTTTCACCCACTCCGGATGTTTCTGTAATGGTAAAGAAAATTTGTTTTTTACGCAACGCAATTGCTTGATAACATTAGCTCTCTGCGGCGATGCAATCTGTAGATTATCAAGAATGGAAACTGCGCCAACTCTGTTATTACAGGCTAAAATCAGATCACATCCAGCATGTATTGCACTTTTAGCGCGACTGACATGGTTACCAACAAAACTGGCACCGTGCATGGATAAATCATCGCTGATAATCACCCCTTTAAATCCTAACTGCGCCTTTAATACATCATTTAACCAATATGAAGAAAAACCGGCCGGTTGCTCATCACATTGAGAATATACGACGTGCGATGGCATCACTGCATCTAACAGCCCTTTCTCAATAAGGGAGGCAAAAGGTTTAATATCATTATTGAATATATCCCTTTCACTGCGTGAGTCAATTGGCAAGGCAACATGCGAATCCGCCTTAACACTGCCATGACCAGGGAAGTGTTTACCTGTAGAGGCCATCCCCGCAGATCTCATGCCATTAATATATGCCTCAGCAAGCGCGGTTGTTTCCGTTAACGATGGCGAAAATGCTCTATTCTGAATAACATCTGAGATGCCATTCAAATCTAAAACAGGCGCAAAACTTAAATCGATATCGCAGGCTATCAGTTCACTGGCCATTACCCATGCGCTACTATAAGCCAACTCACAGGCAGTTTTCAGATCGTTTTTTTCAATCAATGAACCGGCGGCTGGTAACAGGGTAAAACCTTCTCTGAAGCGCTGTACCCTTCCCCCTTCATGGTCAACTCCAATAAGCAGATCATTTCTACCCTGTAAACGGATCTCTTTCACCAAATTTTGCAGCTGTTTAATATCAGCAAAGTTACGCGTGAATAATATCACCCCGGCAACTAATGGATGCGCCAAAATTTCTTTTTCTTCTTGATCTAGTTCATAACCTTGAACATCTAGGATAACGGGTCTCATGTACGGCTTCTCTTAAATTTTCTGCACAAATTGCAGATCAAAAAAACCAGCATGGCTGGCTTTAATAGGGTATAGGTTAGGTATTAAAAAATTTTAACTGTATTAAAGTGCGCACGGGTTAAAACCGCGTTAATAATTTATCAATTTCATTACGCTGTTGCGCATTACTATTTTCCACCAAAGCGACTAAAATAGCCTTTGCACGAGCCTTATCATCTATCTCTAAATAGGCACGGGCCAAGTCTAATTTAGCACTAATGCCATATGCATCATCGTCAATATCAATATCAGGATCCGCCGATAACATACCAGAAAATGCATCCAGCCCCAAGTCGATATTAAGATCGGTGTAAATTTCATCCGGGTTATCCCCGTCGCTGTTTTGTAACAAAGTTTCAATAGCAATATAATTTTCACTATTTCTTAGCTTAAGTGCCGCGCTCGATTGTGTTGGCTGGCTGCTATTATTGACTACCTCTGCCTGTTTTTTTTCCGTATCGCTAAACTCAGCAGTCGATTTTTTCGTATCGATCTCACTTGCATCTTGCTCAGTTTTGCTAGCCGTTGCATGCTCGAATAAAAAAACACTAGAAAATTCATCGCGGGTTAATTCCGGTAGTTGATCATCCGCGTCAAGTTTATCGTCTGTCTGGGTATCGTTACACTGCTCTGTAACACTCTTTGTTGTCTTCCCTGCTACATTCCCCGTTCCATTATCAGTTACAGTATCAGTTACATTGGGTTGTACGATAAAATCGTCCGCGGCCAGCTGCGCCTGTTCATTAAACGGCACCTCAGCGGTTGCATCCTCTGCATCACTCACTAAAAAAGTTAAATCGTAGTAGCCCAACTCATCTGCTATTTTATTGCGGTTGCTTGTAAGGTCTTCGCTTTTAGCGTCAGGTGAGACGGCAAAGCCTGCTTTCTCTGTTTGTTGAGAATGATCTTCTAAGCTGTGGCTGTTATCTGATAATGGTAACGATTTGCTGTCACTGTCAGGCGCAACCGTCAGCGCGATTAATTTATTTTTTTCCGCCAGCAACTTTCTGTTATTACGGCGCAGTAACAGCGAAAAAATTAAAATAACAACTAATAATGGTAACGCCACAGCCATTAGTAAGTTCGTTGAGGATGCAGTTACCCATGCGACTACCTGGTTATTAACGGCAGTTTTATTAAAAGCAGGATTTTGAGAGGCGTTGAGTTCAATACCGTATTGTTCTATTAGTTTTAATAAATTTGATTGCGCAGCACTTTCACTATTAATTTGATTTTTCAACAGATCGATCTCATTGATTAATAGATGCAATCCAGATTTCAAATCCTGGTTAATTGCTATCGTATCAACTAGCTGTGAATTCACTCTATTTAATTCATCCTGCATTACCGCTAACTGTACCGGCATTACATTACCAGAATTATCAGTACTCGCCGTTTCTGTAAGCGTTTCATTATTCGCATTGCTTCCTGTTGTACTCACCTGCATATCAGCAGCAATCAACGCGTC
>JBATHQ010000587.1:0-1804 GCA_049667005.1 Psychromonas sp. | reverse complement strand
CTCGGTAGCCACTATGCGTGACTATACTCTCGATTGATCTCAGGTTTGCGCGGCAAGCCGCCCATACGAGGATTGATTTCTCAACGAGTGCAAAACTGCAAGTTTCCGTGACTTTCTAACCACTTTCCTCCAATAAGACCATACGTGTACGTAAGCATCCTTAACAGGTAATTGCGTAGCGTTGTAGTCCTGACGATTGGGTGATTCTGAAAGCTTTAAAGCTCGACGCGCTATCACTAGCGCAGCTGCTTGGTGACTTGATATGCCATAACGAGTGGCAAATTTCCAGAAGCCGATCACGCTAGTATAAGTCGGATTAACTTCTAATATTTCAATACCATTATCAAAGCCTCGGGCTTTGATAATGTCTTTGATCTGATTGTAAGCCAAGCTTGAGAGCATTCGCGCATACCGTTTTTGGTATTTGTCATTCGCCAGCGCTTCTAACTCAGCTTTCTTTTTAGCAAAATCCAACTTCTCGATCACAATAGGCTTTTGCTTCTGATCGGCAAAGTCGATTAGCGTTTTTACCGCATCCCCTATAATAGCCTTGGTTTGCTCTGTAGATTTGCCATAGGTATTAAGTGGTATTCGGATAGCATTAACAAGGTTGCCGAAGTGATCTGTTTCCGCGACAGCTAAGTGTTCCGCGTTAATATCAACGACGATGCTGCCGATCAGGGTATTTGTCACCAACTCAACAACGGGTGCATCCACACTAATGAAAACACGCCAGCCTTTACTATCCCGCTTGAAGCGATAGCAAATGGCGGTATGGTTTGCTAAAGCATGAAGGATAGCCTTTTTGCCGTAGTTCAGTTCAATGGGGATCGTGACAAATTTAGTTTCTTGGGTTACTAAGCTGTTTGGTAAGCGCAAGCGGAGGCTTACGTCTCCCTTAGCATCAATGAGCATTACACAGCCCTGACAACCCGCTGTTTCATCCTTTGATCCCATCACTACGAATTCACTGCAACGCTTGGATTGCCAAGCTGTTAGCCAATCCGCATGATCGTTAAAACCATTTTCTTCTAACTGATGTTGTGCTTTGAATAACTTTTTAGAGCCAAAACACAAATGAACTTTATCGGTTTCCTGCTCTGCAAGAATACGGTCAACTTTACCCATTAATCGAGCTTGTCGGCGTTTTTTCTGATGCAGAGCAAACTTAACCTTGCTACGCATTTCCTTGGTGAACTGATTATTTGAAGTTAATTGCTTCTCCATCTTTTTGATAGTAGAAGCCATTTTCTTTAACTTGCTGTTTAAATCTGAAAGGTGCGTTTTTCGTAGCTCTTTAATGCTTTTTACTTTGCCTTTAAGAAATCGGCAAATAGCATTAAATTGGCGAGAAGTGATGTCAAACCGTTTTAGATAAGCATTTTTAACCGATTCAGGGCGCTTACCCTGTGCTATTGTTTCTGCAAATAAGGTGCGTTCACACTTGCTGTACAAGGACGCATAGCGATCAAGGTACTCACCTTGAAGGTCTGTTGTATCGAATCTTGTTTGGTAAGTGCGCTTCATTATTGGCGAATATTCTCTGTTATTTGCGAAGTACTTTACATGTGCAAATATGGCGCTGTTCCACTTCCGTGTTGGTGAAATTACTCAATTACCATAAGAATTTGATCTTTTGGATTTTATTGGCATTTACCCAACAAAACCGAACTTCATTATTTTCATTTAAAATCAGAAAGTTAATGTATTACCAACATTCAAATGGAACAGCGCCAATTATAACCAGCACCCTTGTTGCTGCAAATTTAATATCGCTTTTTCAAAGCTAAGCGCCTTTCACCAC
>JBATHQ010000586.1:0-1556 GCA_049667005.1 Psychromonas sp. | reverse complement strand
TTTTACGATAACTTAGTGGAGTGGGGCTTTTTTAGAGAAGAGATAACGTAACTATTCACCGTTAGTATACATATTGACCACGCACCTCTTACTCAACGGAAAAACTGCGTTTGGGTTTGGGTTTTGGTTTGCGGCTATTTACACAGACTCTGCACTTTACCTTTAAGGCTATTGTTGTAAACGCCAACGTTCAAATTTGTCGCGTCTTGATTTTGCTTGCGCAAGTGGTTGTGCCATGCGAGAAAAATGCAAGGGAATAATGTAGTGATATTGGTTTGTAAAACAATTCGGTTAAGTTTAACTAAGCGTTAGAATCGAGTTTCAAAGCCAAACAGGGCAATACTCGTGCCGTAGCCAGGAATGGTAGTATTAGAAACAATTATTTTGAATTTACTGCTCGCGCTGGTATTGAAGCTGAATCCGGCACCGAAGGATAATTCACTGTTATAGATATCAAAATTTTCAGAATTGGCACGGTAATTATAGAGCGTATTATCCGATGAAAAATTGCTTAAATATTGTGAATAATTATCTGTAAAATGACCAAACAGCTCCAACTGCAACCCTTCTTTATTGCTTGGAATAATTGGAATTGCAAAAAGCTCATAATGCGTATTTTTTGTAAAGGTACTGTTTGCTATGGAAGTGTTGAAAGATAATTTTTGATAAAAATTGCTGAAAACAGAGTCCAGATATCGGTAAGTTGACTCTGGAATGATGTAAGCCGAACTGAAATCCAGCGCAAATTTATTTCCGTTTCTTTGCTCAACGTTATCATTATAGGGTGCCTGTAGCAGGTAATCAGGAACTGTATCTGCGAAACAAGATATTGATATAAAAGAAGCTAAAATACACATAGGTTTTATCACGATTCCAGCTCCTTTTCTGTGACAATGCGAATTGTTCTTATTATTAAAGTAATGGCTGATTGTAGAGTTTGCCGCTAATTATTCATAGTGTAAAAAATTCAAGTAATCATATAACTGTTGTAATAAAGCTATTTTTGTCGGGTTGCTCTGATTTTCAAGCGCAAGTGCATCAAGTTTTTCAATATAGGCCTGACTATTTTCCAATAAATAAGCCTGTCGGTATCTTGCCCATCTCTCCTGCTCTGCTTGATTTAATGATTGCGGCGCGTTCCTTGCTCGGTAATGCCAAAGCAAAATAGCTAATCTGTCGTCTACGAAATCGAACTGTTTTTTGCTCAATTCATCCCATGTGCTGCTAGCTACTTGTTCAATCAGGGCTTTGTCAGCTGTTGAGAAGAAACCGCCGCTATATAACATCTCTTCTGCGGACTTGTTTTTGTCGGGAGTGATCTCTTGAGCAAAAACTTGCTGCAGTTTTTGTGCAAGTTCTGGATGACTATTGATAAAATCTAAAGAAAGCCGGCATTGCTGACGATCAATGCCTAACTGATCTGCGCGTTGCTCTGATAATGTTTTTGCAGGTGCAATAATCGGGCATTTATTGATATGCACCAGCTTGATAGCGGGGCGATCAATACCGTCGGGTAAATCACAACTGGGTGTATAGAGGAATGTTTGCAGTTGTTC
>JBATHQ010000585.1:0-2724 GCA_049667005.1 Psychromonas sp. | reverse complement strand
ACAACGTATTCCAACCTTGTTGTTAACCTGCATTCAACTGTTCTGTATTGGTATTATGGGACTATTAGTTTCGCTACTTGTAGAGCACTGGCCAGATATCATTGAGGTGGATATCTGGTTGTGGTTTACCGAGAGCGTGGTCATTGCTACCTGTCTCCGCTTTGTTTTGCAAATATCAGGACAGAAACAAACCAGTGCAGAAAATGCGGCAATTATTATGGTGCTGGAGCCAGTATGGACGGTGTTGCTAAGTATGCTTTGGTATGGGGAAACAATGCCAGCCCAAAAAATACTGGGGTGCATGCTAATTTTGTTTTCACTTTTTTTATATCGCGGTTGGAATAAATTGGAAGTCGCATTTTTGGTAGGCCGTTAACTGTTTATATTGCACTGTCCAATTAATTCTTTATCTACAGAATACAGCCTATCAATATTCACACCAAATCCTCAATCATATGGTTGTAAAATAAACAGGAAACTTAAAAGGGTTTTCAAGAAAAAGTGTGCTACTTAATAAGGATTAAAATGATAACACTTGATGAATATATTATTAAAAAACAACATGAATATCCTGATACCACAGGTGAATTAACCACCCTTTTAGGTGCTATACAATTAGCAACAAAAGTTGTAAATAGGGAAATTAATAAAGCAGGATTAGTTGATATTATAGGTGCAACAGGTATCGAAAATGTGCAGGGTGAAATACAACAAAAAATGGACTTGTTTGCCAATCATAAGTTCAAATCTGCATTAGAAGCGCGTGGCGAGGTCTGCGGTATTGCCTCAGAAGAAGACGAAAAAGAGGTCATATTTAATACTAAGCGCGGTAATAACAGTAAATATGTTGTACTGATGGATCCGCTGGACGGCTCTTCTAATATTGATGTGAATGTCTCTGTTGGTACTATTTTTTCCATTTATCGTCGTGTCAGTCCGTTAGGCAAACCTGCCACATTAGAAGACTTCTTACAACCGGGAAACCGCCAAGTGGCAGCGGGCTATATTGTCTTCGGCTCTTCAACCATGCTTGTCTATACAACAGGTAATGGCGTGCATGGTTTTACCTGTGATCCGTCACTGGGGGTTTTTTACCTTTCACATGAAAATATCAAAATTCCGAAAAATGGTTCAATCTACTCAATCAACGAAGGTAATTATCTTAAATTTCCTGAAGGGGTTAAAAAATACCTGAAATACTGTCAGGAGATAGACGCGCCATCAAAACGGCCTTATACCTCCCGTTATATTGGTTCACTTGCACCGGATGTTCATCGTAATCTATTAAAAGGCGGCATTTATATCTACCCGTCAACTGCTTCTGCAGCCAACGGCAAGTTGAGACTGCTATATGAATGTAATCCGATGGCATTTCTGGTTGAACAAGCCGGCGGCAAAGCCACAGATGGCTTCAAGCGGGTTCTCGATATAGAGCCAAGCGAAATACATCAACGTGTACCACTATTCTGCGGAAGCACTGATATGGTCGAAGATGTAGAAGCCATGATGAGAAAACACTCGGCTGAGTGTGAATAAATGAATTATCCCCATTTATGTCAAAAAAAGGGGGGCAGCTCAACTCCTTGGTACTTGTTAAGTGAGCCACGTTTAAATAATGAAGAGAACGGAATGAATAGTTTCCGTTCTCTTCGTTTTAGAAGGTATATATCCGAGATTCCGAACTTAATTTTCGTAACTAGCTAATTTAAAGTACAGTTTTCTTTTTAGATACTCCTTGGTATAAAGAAAATTTATTAAATCAGTTGGTTATACGTTGGTGTGGAATGTCGGTTATAGATTTAATCGCCGATTTTCTCTTGCAGATATGTTGCCGAGAGTTATGCTCGTAGCGATGAACATACTACCTATGCTACAATTGGTAACCAGGAAACTTTTTAAGAGAGTAGCATAGACTTAATTTCTGCTTGTAATGCTATTTTTTTTTCTTCTACTTGAGCTTGCATTTCCGCTTCATATTGAATGAGCAGTCCACTAGTTAAATCATCGATTAACCCGTTTTTTATTGCTTCCAGCTCTGTATGATAATCATTTGTTGCCTTCATTTTCATCTTTTCAATTTCAGCTTTCTGTAATTCTTTCGGCTTAAGGTATTTAATTTCGACAATACCAGGTAAAGCCTTGCTGCCATATTCAACAAACGTATACCCTTCTTTAGATTTCTGAATGCAATCCATTAGTGCTAGGTGTAAGTTTTTGCTGTGGATAACGACTTGGTTCAATTTCGGAGATGATGAGTATATTTTATCTACAGCAGACAACCTCTTATCTAAGGTTTCTTGGTTTAATTCGTATAAATGGGAATGGTCTTTCAGGTATTTTTGTAATTTTGGGGATTGCTTAATTTTTACAGGCATTTATTTACCTTATTTTTTCGAAAGTCAGGCAATATTTTTGGGATATGTATATGAAAGCCAGGTCTTAATGGCTGTGCCTTTCTATTTCCTGAAAACTGAAGACATGCTTGTATGCATAAATCAGAATTGAAGCAATTAATCATCGGGTGATAGGTATGCTGCCCGATATGATGATATTTACACTTTAGTGACGAGGTATCTATCCCCTTAAAGAGTTGATTGAACTCTACGGGAGACGTTTTTAATTTGAGATATGATGGCATATTGAATTTTATTGCTGTTGCTGAATACTTATTATACTAGAAGCCTATTCTCGGTCAGGCTCCTAGTGGTGTACTGTAGTAGTAGA
>JBATHQ010000584.1:0-2347 GCA_049667005.1 Psychromonas sp. | reverse complement strand
CCCTCCTGAGTTACTGAAACATTACGGGTAGTGCGATAAAATAATTTACTCTGCAGTCTTTTTTCCAGGGCATTAATTTGCCGACTCACTTGCGCAGTAGAAATATTTAACCTTTTCCCCGCCAGGGTAAAGCTTTTCGTTTCTGCGACCGCTACAAATTCATTAATACCTTGCCATTGCATCATTGTTACCATTTCGTAAAAGTTATTTTATTTTTACGCATATTATCATCCATACAGTAACAACTATAATAAATATCACTTATCTTGATCATTGAAATCGACAAACAACCACTGGAGTTAATATGACAGCGCAATTTATCAAATCTAAAGCCGCAATAGCATGGGGTCCAAAACAGCCCTTAACTATTGAAGAGATCGATGTAATGCTCCCCAAAAAAGGGGAAGTACTGGTAAAAATTATTGCTTCCGGTGTTTGCCATACCGATGCATTCACTCTGTCGGGTGAAGATCCTGAGGGCATTTTCCCCTGCGTATTGGGCCATGAAGGTGGCGGTATCGTTGAACAAGTTGGTGAAGGCGTGAGTAGCGTAAAAGTGGGCGATCATGTTATTCCTTTATATACGCCTGAATGTGGTGAATGTAAGTTCTGTAAATCGGGCAAAACCAATCTTTGTCAGAAAATTCGTGCAACTCAGGGAAAAGGCCTGATGCCGGACGGCACGACCCGTTTCTTTAAAGATGGCCAGCCGATTTACCATTATATGGGTTGCTCAACTTTCTCTGAGTACACTGTGCTGCCTGAAATCTCATTAGCAAAAGTGAATAAAAAAGCCCCGCTTGAAGAGGTCTGTTTATTAGGTTGTGGTGTTACCACGGGGATGGGCGCGGTAATGAATACCGCAAAAGTAGAAGAAGGTGCAACGGTTGCTATCTTTGGACTGGGCGGTATTGGTTTATCTGCGGTGATCGGGGCAACCATGGCCAAAGCCAGCAGGATCATCGCCATTGATATCAATGAAAGTAAATTTGATCTGGCAAAACAGCTCGGTGCAACAGATTGTATTAACCCTAAAAATTTCGACAAACCGATTCAGGATGTCATTGTGGAAATGACCGACGGCGGTGTTGATTACTCTTTCGAATGTATTGGTAATGTGAATGTGATGCGCAGCGCTTTGGAATGCTGCCATAAGGGCTGGGGCGAATCGGTTATTATCGGTGTTGCCGGTGCAGGACAGGAGATCTCAACCAGACCATTCCAACTGGTCACCGGGCGCGTCTGGCGTGGCAGTGCATTCGGCGGCGTTAAAGGACGCACTGAATTACCGGATTATGTAGAGCGTTACCTCGCAGGTGAATTTAAATTATCGGATTTCATTACTCACACCATGGGATTAGAGGATATTAATGAAGCATTTGATCTGATGCACAAAGGTGAAAGTATCCGCAGCGTTATCCATTTCGACAAATAATAGCACGACAAAAAAGGTGAACCGTTCAGCTCGTTCACCTCATTAATTCTTTTGCTACAACCCGATGGCGTGTTTGCACTGTTGAACACGCCCGCTTTTTCAAGCGAGGAAAATCCATGACAATTGAAAACATCAGCCAAAACAAACTGTTCGATGGTTGGCACAAACAGTACAGTCATCAATCTGAAAAACTTAATTGTACAATGCGTTTTGCGATTTATTTACCGCCACAGGCGAATAGCGGCCATAAAGTACCTGTCTTATACTGGTTATCCGGACTCACCTGCAGCGATGAAAACTTTATGCAGAAAGCCGGCGCGCAAAGAGTTGCGGCGCAGTTAGGGATCGCCATTGTCGCCCCTGATACCAGCCCGCGTGGAGAGGGTGTCGCAGATGATCCGCAGCAGGCTTACGATCTGGGTTTAGGCGCTGGTTTTTATGTCAACGCGACACAGCCCCCCTGGGATAAACATTATCAGATGTATGATTATGTGGTCAGTGAACTACCACAGATTATCGAAGCGCACTTTCCCGTAACACAGCAGCGTGCGATCAGCGGCCATTCCATGGGCGGACACGGAGCATTAATGATTGCCCTGCGCAATCCGGAACGCTATCAATCGGCAAGCGCCTTTAGTCCCATTAGCAATCCGATCAACAGCCCCTGGGGAAGAAAAGCATTTAGCGCTTATCTCGGAGACAATCGCGACCAATGGCGACAATATGATAGCTGCGAATTGCTAGCGGTTGCAAAACAGAAGGTGCCAATGTTGGTGGATCAGGGTGAGAGTGACAATTTTTTACAGGAGCAGCTAAAACCGGCCAGTCTGCTGGCAGCCGCTGAACAGAGCAACTCCCCACTGACCTTAAATATGCAGCCGGGGTATGATCACAGTTATTATTTTATCGCCA
>JBATHQ010000583.1:0-3425 GCA_049667005.1 Psychromonas sp. | reverse complement strand
TAAGAGGAATGTCAGGTAAGTTGGCAATCCTTGCATTCAGATCGTCAAACGATAATTCTGTTACGCGATCTTTTTCTGTATCAAGCTCCTTATTCGATAAGGTAATTGCGCCTGCGGATTCAGAACCAACAATTGCCAATATCCCAAATGAGTCCGCTTCATTTACATTGATGTCTCTGGCTAATAAGCTTCTCGCCCCTTCTTCAGGCAGTAGGTTATCAAAAAACCACTGAATATAACGTTTGCTTGAGCCATCAACTTGTAACTCATTTGATAATGGTATATCTGAGCACAATGCATAGTTGTCTGAATTATCAAGCCACTCCTGAGTATATTGAAAAGACCAGATGTCGTTATCTTCAGACAAGAAGCCAACCAAGTCGGTATTAATATAAACCTTAAGCTCGCGCATCTATCCGACCTTTATCTGTTTAATTTTTTCCAAAAACTTATCTTCAATACCAGGCGGTAAATCGATGGATAACTCAATACCTAACTGCTCAAGCAGTTTTAAAACCCGACCGATTTCAACCGTTTCCTTACCATTTTCAAACTGACTCATAAACGTCAGCCCATTACCTGATAACAGACCGGCAGTAGATTGATCTAAAGATTGTGACTGTCGAACAATTCTTGCCAGCTGACCTAACTGTTTAGTATTTTCTATTTTCATATAAGCACCTATGCGTTCGCATAAATACCAACTCAAAAGGATCGGAATTTAAACAAATTTATTCGAACGTATAAATTTTAGCAAAAATCGTTTATAGAAGGAATTTTATCTGCGAGCGCATAAAAACTAAAATTATTCCCTCTTGTTGAGGTTATTATCATTATGAAAAGTAATTAAATTCGATTTCATGCTCGGAATCGGGAAAAAGCAAGCGTGGAGATTTTTACTAGCTGAGGCGCTTTGGGGCATCACAAAGCGAGTTAGAAAAGCGACTTACAATTTTTCAAGATTAAAGACCTGCTCATGCGGTGCCGACACCCTCAACAATGAGTACTTACGTGATCAAGCCTCTGATGCATGATCTGCTTTCCCTGTTAATTACCACCCAAATGAGAATGAGACGCTTAAAGCGACTTGGCGCAGTCATGGTAGCTTGTTGTATAGTAATTGGTTGGACTATTGTTTCTATCAGGTTACGCCATACAAGTTGTCTGGGCTAAACGGTAAAGGAATAACCGCAACACTTAAGCTGTCTAAGGCATTAATTTTTGTAACGCAAAATTCCACATTGAGACTCGCCGATAGCGCGCATACGTGTAGCTTCGGTTACATAAATACAGTTTTTACGCATTTATGTGCGCCATTTGGTTACATATATTGAAGAAATGCCGATTTATGAGTAAAATATTACACATGAAAAATTAATGGCGCACAAGATGGATAAATTAACAATTCAGGCTTTTTTTGATGCCTGTTGGCATGATATTGCAGAGATAAGTTTTCCGGTAAAAGGTGGTGCTAGTTATACCGTCACTAGATTAGAGTATTTTTTTGATTATGCCATCACGCAGATGGGTAAGTCCGATCATCGTGCGGTCTCTATTAACTGGCCTGTTATTCTTTTGAGTGATGATTGTGATAATAGTTGGTTGAAATTTATTGATGACATTATACCAAGTGGTGCAAGTAGGCGTTACTGGGTCACATTGAAGGGGATTGGTGACATGCCTATCCTTGTTCAAAACTTTATACTACTTAAGTTTGGAACAATATCACCTGTTGGAAATTTACGTGTAAAAGAATCTGTTGCAGAGCTAGAAGATTTTGTTGGTATCACCCCTAAGCGATTCTCTATAGATGAAGTTACAAATAGAGATGTAGACTTTCTAAGTTATGCGCAAAGTCGAGGTGCAGCCGCTGGTGGTGCTACAGGTGCAGGCGGCGAAGCACCTAAACTTTTATTAAGATGCAGTGAAGATAAACAAGTTTGGATTGATACGTTTCAGGATGATGAAAACGTAGATGATAGTCACTATCTAGTAAAATTTCCTCGTAACAGAAAATCTCAAATAGATTGCGATATTTTAAGGGCAGAGTACCACTATTATCATGAGCTTGAAGCCATGGGATTAGAGACTATTCCTACAGAGGGGATGTGGTTAATTGAAGGAGATAAATACCCCTCGCTTTGGTTGCCAAGGTTTGATGTTGTGGTTTCGCAGGAAGGGCATGTTACTCGCACAGCGATGGAGTCTGTTTACTCTATACTACAGGAGCCTGCAGGTAAAATGCTCAACCACATTGATTGTATTAGAAGGTTAATATCTATAATCAATGGTAGCAGTATGATAGAAGACAATGCTTTTGATGTTGAAAACTTTGTTATTGAGTGGGTTCGTCGTGACTTATTAAATATCATATTTGGCAATAGTGATAACCATGGGCGCAATACATCATTTCTTAAAGATGAAACTGGCATTAGATTATCCCCTATATACGATTTTGCACCAATGAAGGCTGATTTTGAAAGTGTGATTAGAACGATTACCTGGGGAGAGCCATTGGAGTCTGGAGGAGATTTCAATTTTCTAGCGATAGCTGAGGCGATATCTGTGTTTGTGGATCGGGAGCGTCTATTGAGTGAGTTAAAGTTTACTGCTCAGCAGTTGTTGGGGTTGAAGCAGAGGTTAGTAAATCGGGGTATTCCTGACTCTATTATAAATATGCCATGTTTTGGTTTTGACTATATAGAGCACAAATTAATGAAGTGGGGGCTGCTATGAGTGAAAAATTGATGGATGCCACAATAAGAAAACTTAGGCGCGAAAGTGCAGCTAAGAACACCGATAATGCTAGCTTACCAGAGCTTAACCATGGCCATATTGGTAGCAACTTCTTGATGAATGAATGTAAAAAAGAAAGAAGAAGGGTGTCCGCTGCCAGTGCGAGCATTCCGCCTGAACAGCGAAGAGAAATCATTAAAGCGATTATCAGAGATATGATACTAGGGAAATTAACGCAGGGTAAAGCGCTTGTTCATTTACGTAGTGATATTCTTGGCTTAAAACAGGTCGATTATGCGAAAATGGTTAAAGTGTCACGTAAAACAATATCAGAGATAGAGAATGACAAAGGGGGGCAAAGTGTTGAAGTTTTAAATCGCGTGTTCAAGCCATTTGGCCTTCATATGGGGCTGATACCTCTTTCAGTTTCGTCTATGCGTGATATTTTTAGCTGATGTTTGTTGCGTCGGCTAAGGAGTTAGGGTCTTTCATTTTGCACTCTCAATGATTAGCGTATGTTTTAAACCACTATGTGAAATGTATGGTCCGTCTCTATAGTGACTCTTATTTACGCTCGCTTGGGAGTTTGCGAGCTTGACTATAACGCTCGCAATCGGGAAAAAGCGAGCGTGGCGCTAGCTTAAATATTAACGTTCTGAGGCAGTTGATGGCACCAATCTGAAGCTTTT
>JBATHQ010000582.1:0-1512 GCA_049667005.1 Psychromonas sp. | reverse complement strand
GATCCAGATCGAATGAAGTTACTGTTGAGGATTTTATGAAGGCTGTGGGCGAACATCTTTCATTTCTCGATGTCACTGACGAAGGTTGGAATGAAATCTTTGAAAAAGCGAAACAACATGCTGAATATGATAACGTGCACCCACATAATATTGAGTTTGGCCAAATCTATAGCAACGGAAAAATAGGACGAGAATGGGAAATCAGGAAAGTAATAACGATAGATAATAAAAAAACCATAAGGTACTTTGTGTTAGCGGGTGAAAACGTGAGATTATCAGGCTCATGCTCAGTAAAGGAGTTTATTGGTTGGTCTAAGTTTAAAGTCATGAAAAATGACACAGGTATATGGGAGAGGCTTGCTTAAGGCCCTACAACCTGATAATACTGTTCTGAAATGATCTGGGAGCTAAGTTACCCCATTCCTATTAATTTTATAACTTAATAGAAGTTATTAGTAACTAACTATATTTATTGGTAACTATGAAAGAGCATGAACTTCTCATAATTAGCTAAAACTAGAGTGGATCTATTACTCTGCTACTAATTTATAGCCACAAGGCTTGGGCTAGTTCATTAAATATATTATTAATGCATAAACTAAACACCTGGTTATTATTCGTCACAAAATCAGGCTAAATAACCTATCTCACAATGTGCCCCTAAGCGCCTCAGAGAGTAAAACCCCACGCTCGATATCTTGGAAGTGAGTGTCCTCCTAGCACGCTCGCTTTTCCCGATTCCAAGCGTAATAAGATATCTCGCTTTGAGGCGTTAACGGTTAAATGCGGCGTCAAAATTAGTTAGCGTGACAACGTCACCGGGGATCATGTTATCAATATGGATGTCGCCAATTCGAACTCTTACCAGTCTTAATGTGGCAAAGCCAACAGCAGCAGTCATCTTTCTTATCTGACGATTTTTTCCTTCACAGAGGGTGATAGAGATCCAGCTGGTAGGGCCATGTTTTGAATCGCGAATTTTACGGCCGCGAATGGGGAGTTGAGGCTCACAGCCCAACTTGAACGCTTTACAAGGTAGGGTGAGATATTTACTGCCATTAATACCAATCTCAACACCATTTTGCAGCAGTGACATTGCTTCAGCTGTGATCCTTCCATCAACTTGCACGTAATACTCTTTTTCTATCCCTTTGTTTCTGACTTTGTAGCTCATCATTCCGTCGGTAGTGAGTAATAATAATCCTTCCGAGTCGTGATCTAATCGACCAATCGCCATGGTTTTATCGGGGAAGTTAAATAGATCGCCGAGTAGATGTTTCTTCTTGCGTGGTTCTGGTAAAAACTGACTTAACAAACCGTATGGCTTAAATATTTTGAAGTGCTGGTGAGTTTGACTCGGCTCAGCAAGTTCTTTTGAACTGGTTTGGTTAGTGATTAGCATTAAAGATGGCCTTAATCGAAAAATCTGATTGGTACTGCATTATACGATTATTCGGGGCAGATGCACTGCATCTGCTAATTATTGTCCGGCAGTATCAGAGCACCTCAAGG
>JBATHQ010000581.1:0-1744 GCA_049667005.1 Psychromonas sp. | reverse complement strand
TATCACATTACAAAAGTGCTAACAAAGGGGGCGCTCAGACTCGATACGGTTGGTGCTGTTTTTGCTAAAAATAAAAGACAGCAAAACAGCACCAACTTACGCGTCTGTATGCAAGGTGTTGGCATTTACAAGGAAGGCGTATGAAAAATTTATTGGTCATATTTTTGGCTATCTTTATCCAAAGTTGTGCCAACATCGGTATGGTGCCTAATGATGTTTCTAATATTGATTTTGACGATCCAGAAGGAAAAACTGGTTGGTCTGAATACCAGCAAGTAGAAACATTTTATGGTTATAATTCGGATCAAATATATGAAGCAGCTAAGGTCGGCTTAGGAAGTGCTGGGTTTTCGTTGAGATCAGCAGATAAATCTAAAGGGACAGTTATTGGTGAACATGGAATAACTATGCATGATTGGAATGTGATTGCCGCTGTATATTTCAAAGAATTTGATAATGACACCAAAGTTAAAGTTATAGCCGAAGGTTCGAAAGACATAGGGTTTAGCGGTGATGTAACATCTGATGGCTGGACTGGAAAAATACTGAGAGCAATGCGGCAATACCTTAATGAAACAAATCAAGTAACTCTAAAAGTAAACAAGTCGGATATAAAATAAATGCTATCAAGCAGGTACATTGGAAGCTTTGGTCACAGCACGGTTTTTGATTAGCGCTCAAGTATTGTGTTTTAGATCGAAAGACAACCCTCTAATTCCTATATAAGCACTAGCATTAAAGTCATTGTAATCAAAGTACATTAGGAACAATAGATATGTCATTAGTTACATTAAGTATGCGCTACAAAAAACAGGCTAATAATGGCACTGGATTCAAAAAAGACCTTGATGAGTCTTTGAAAACTTTAAAAGCCTATGGGTACATACTGACCCCACAACAAAAAAATCATATCACGGCCCAAGCTACATGCAACGTAGCAATTAGCGACCCAGTAAAACAGCGCCGTGCAACTGGTACAATATCGAACATAGTACCCACTCAGCAAACCAGTGCAGGTAAGCAACGATACACCATAGAGTTTTCCACTTTAAAGGAAGTTGCATACACATCAGAAAACTTTTCTAAACATCGACGTGGCGTCAAAGTACATGATGGAAATGGTAATGAGATCAAGTAAATAACGCCCAAAAAACAGGCTAACGGAAAATATGGGAGCAAGTCTTGTCTTTTGCTTTTTAGAGCAAAAAACAAGATCTGATAATTTTTACGAACCTCTCCGTTGTCAGCGGTGATAATGGTGAAACTTCCCTATTTGTGCTCGCCTCCCAAGGAGCATTATCTATAAAAAACAGTATTAAGACTTCAAAGCACGCGGACTTGATACATTTTTTAGTTGGCTATTATGCGATGCTGATAATATGAGTAATGCGCATACAGCACCTAGTAAAGCGAACCCCATATCTGATTGCGTATCCCAAACATATCCCTGAGTTCCAAGAAATGCTTCTGCATCCTCGCCAGAGGTTAGTGCTACCCACCACTCAATCAGTTCATAGAAGGCACTAAAGGCTAAGCAGATAGAAACGATAATAATATTAAGCCATCGATTACCATTTACTACACATTTGCGTATTAGTATCTCCCTAGCTAATAAGGCCGGGACAAACCCCTGCATGAAGTGGCCTAACTTATCGTAGTTATTTCTTTCTGAACCGAACAAGCCATCAAATAAGGGAACTTCTGCATAGGTGTAATGCCCTCCGACCATCAGCACAACACAGTG
>JBATHQ010000580.1:0-3250 GCA_049667005.1 Psychromonas sp. | reverse complement strand
CTCCACTGTAATTTCTTCATGTTATTATGAACTTAACCGTCCTTTTGGCGTAACTGGTGTTTTCTACATAAACGGTGGCAATTATCTTCATGTGAAAAGCACCGCTTTGATCTACAACGACAGTGATCAGAAAATTTCTTTTAATATCGTGGAAAGTTATCAGTCTTTAGGGCGATAAATGCTATTGTATACCTACGTGTATATTTGAGCCGTGCAACAGCCAAAGGTCATTTAAAACATATGCTTGAAGAATCTGAAAATGGATTAGAGTTAATACTCAAAGAAGGGCTGGATCTGTCTCTTGATTGCTTTGGTATTCTTAATCAGGAAGATATTGTTATTCACTGTAATAATACTTTTGCAAATGTGTTTGGAATCACTAAAGAACAGGCAATTGGCAGAAGTAATAAAGAGCTGTTAAGGTCAGCATGGGCGACTAAGCAGGGGATTATAATTGATACTGACGATTTCAATCAGTGGTATCAGAACATAGATAGCCTTCACAAAGAAAAAGGGTTTAATCAGTTTGAAACCGATTTGAGCGATGGTCGGTGGTTTAAAATGACTCGTGTGAACATGGAACGTGGGTATATTATGTTCTTTGGGGTTGATATTACGGATCTTAAAAAAACTCAGAAATCTCTGGAAGAAGCTAACCGACATATCGAAAACTTGGCAAACACGGATCAATTAACCGGGCTGAATAACCGTCGCGCTTTTCATCTTATTGCAGATCAGGAGATTAAAAAAGCCAGACGTTATAAGCAACCCCTTTCTTTATTGCTCATAGATATGGATTATTTTAAACAGATAAATGATAACTATGGACATGAAGCTGGAGATTTTGTGCTTCATGAATTTGCGACGCTGTGCCAAACATTGCTTCGTCTACCAGACTTATTGTGCAGAATAGGAGGAGAGGAGTTTGTGATTTTGCTGCCAATGACGGGAGAGGATGGGGCTCGTCAGATTGCCGAAAGAATTTGCGTCAGTGTAGCCTCACATGATTTTTATTTTGAACGCCTGAACTGTTTCATTCATGTATCAGTATCTATCGGTCTCAGCTACCTGAGCGGCAGAGAACAATCAATACAGGAGATCCTCACCCGAGCGGATGTTGCGCTTTATACCGCCAAACAAAATGGTCGTAATCAGGTTAGAGAATATTCGTGAGGTATATTTGTAAATTTCTCTTTCAATCAATTAAAACCCGCTACATTGATTAATCAATGTAGCGTTTTTATGCCTATAGTGCCGGAGTGGCTCGCTAGCGAAAGTTTTTAAAGGTCACTGATAAAAGCGATTATCGCTCAGACCATAAACTGCCTAATTATTAGTCAAGATAAACAATTAATAAGTCTGTGTTGACTGAATTTAATAGTTTGCGCGTTGAAGATAAAAAATGGCTCCAGAAGTCATGATGGTGCCCACAAATTAATAGATCAGCATCTAATTGATGGACTGCAGCTGTTAATTTTTGCTTCACATCCCCCATTACAACCAGCGCATTTTCTACCGGGTAATCAAGTTGATCGACTAATGCGTGCAGCTCTTTTTGTAATTGCGTCTTCTCTTTCCCGTCACCAGGCATAGCCGCCCCTAAGTCGTCCACCGGCCCTGAAATGTTCACATAATTAGCATCAACATAAATAAAGGAAAGCTTAGCATTAGCCTTTTTTGCTAATGAGACAGCTTTACTAATCACTATTTCACTGGATTTAGTTAAATCAACAGCAACTAATATATGGTTATAGCTCATGGAATTTCCCCCTATTAAACCTCTTATTAATAGTAGCAACTACTTAAAAAAATGCGCTATCAATACCCACGTTACCTGCTGGTGCCAAATTAGGGGAGCAAATTGTGCTTAGATCCTGGGAGCCTGAGCGAGAGCAGACAGCGCTGCTGCGAAAAATCCTGATTTAGTCATTTTAGGTGCTCTTTTTTGTTAAATAGAACAACTATTCGCCATAAAAGATCACAAAAAAATGCCTGACAATTTATATGCGACTACTTAATAGCGGATTTATTGGTCACAGGCAACCTATGTTTAGCCTCCTGAAGATGATTTGCAGAGGCTTGGCGTGCTTTTTCACTATTACCCGCCATAATTGCTTCATAAATTTGGCGGTGCTCTTCAATACAGGTACTGCCTTCTTCTGAAGAGTGGACAATAAAGTTAACAAACATGGTGGTAAGAATGTTGCCAAATGGCAGATAAAAGTCATTACCCGTTGCGTTGAAGATAAGGCTATGGAATTTAGTATCTATATCCGTCCAACGTTGCTGATTAAACTCTTTTGCACCAGCTACCTCTTCCATTGTCTGAAAAGTTTCAGACAGTTCGATGCGCTGCTCTACTGAGGCGTATTTAGCAGCCAAGGCGCAGGCTTCAGGTTCGATTGCACGGCGCAGACCTAAGAATTGCGAACAGAAATGATCGACATCTTCCAACCCATCCATCCATTCAAGTAGCTGCGGATCAAGGAAATTCCAGTATGCACGGTCAACAACGCGAGTACCAATTTTAGGACGAGATTTCAGTAAACCTTTAGAGGTCAGCAGTTTCACTGCTTCGCGTAATGCTGTTCGGCTGATTCCAAACTGCTCACATAGAGACATCTCACTGGGAATAATAGAACCTTGCGGCAATTTACCAGACAAGATGCTGCGAGCGATTTCTCGAGCAACTTGTACATGGAGGCTACGTTTGGAGCCTGATATATAGTCAAATGAGCTAGGCATAAGTTCCCTCCTTCGAATGTTTAATTTTTGTAATATTTAATACTACTATAGCATTAAGCCAAGTCAGAGTCAGAGTGGGATGGAGATAACGTGATCCCCGTATGCAGTTTAATTCGCTATCAATGATTTCACGGTTGTCCAATTTAAAAATAGCTGCCGAGCCTAAAGGTTGGCTTCCCTACAAATTATTCACCGGATAAAGGGGATGGGTTACCTGCGTATGTTTTCTTTTAAACCATGAATTTAAAATAAAAAAATAGCCATCGTAAAGATGGCTATTTAAAATATAATATTACTTGGTAGGGGAATTAATTTTCTGTCACTTCGTCGCCAATTACTGCAACTTCGTCGTCCATTGCTTCTACTTTGTCATCCACGGCTTTGACCAGTAGTAAACCTACCGCCAACACTATTCCGCCACAAAGAACGAAGATCATACGTCCCCACATCGGGTTAGGTAACAGGAACATTGCTATAACACCAACACCGGCTATCGCAATCAGTA
>JBATHQ010000579.1:0-2954 GCA_049667005.1 Psychromonas sp. | reverse complement strand
GATCTCGTAACCGCATTGTTTTGCAGACCAATGTGGCTAGGAAAATTTCCGTTTGCGTTTTTCTTATTCGAACGGCAACTTTAGCAAAAGAAATCGTGGAGCGAATTAAACGTCAGGTTAGGTTTATGAGCGGGTAAGCTCTGCGCACCCTCTGATTTCATTAGCTTTTGCATGCACAGGGATGTGCATTCAAAGGCGGTGCGTTAAGAAGTTGTTGGGCTGATAAGAATAAAAAACGCCCGGAACGGCACTGTGAGTTATGCGACAGCATAGTGTCACGAACAAAACTCTTTTTATCTTAAGCTGTTGAGAGAGCATGACTTTTTAGAACTGCGAAACTACGTTTCGGTTTCTCATAGTCTACACGCCGTCAAAGGCGCCACTCCAACTTAGAAAGTTAGTACAAATCTCACAAGCGAAGGCTAACCACAAACCAAATCGGTAAATTTGTTACTAAAAAACATATTTAATCTCTCACCTGAGTTATCCACATAAGCAATTAATTTTTCCTGTTTTCATAGATAAGTATTTAGCAAAACAATACTGCATCATTAAAGTTGCCGTCAGTCGTCAGCCCGCAGCTCAAACCTAATGTAGTAAGGATTTAAAATAGGTTAGTCGTGCTGAATCGACATCTTCAAGTAACATGGGTATAGCATTCGCTGAGCGTTCTTGTATATTAGGACTATCAATTAGTTGCAAAAAAGAGTGCCTTAAAATGAGTCAAATCTCCGTGAATGAAAATGCAGAAGAAAAAAATCCTAAAGAAAAACACCTTTCAGACTATCAAGTTTCAGATTATGAGATAAAAAGTATCGATCTGGAATTTTCGCTTTATGACAGCAACACCCAAGTAATCGCAGTGAGTGCGGTGTCGCGTGTCTCTGCCCTGGATAAACCCCTGTTTTTATTTGGCGAGCAGATGCAGCTTAACAAGCTGCTTGTTGATGGTAATGCCCATCAGGATTATCAGTTTGTTGATGGTGGAATCGAGTTATTTAATTTACCGCAGTCATTCACCCTGGAAATTCATACTGAAATAAATCCGCAGGAAAATACCTCCTGTGAAGGATTATATAAATCGGGTGGTGCTTTTTGTACACAATGTGAAGCCGAAGGTTTTCGCCGCATCACCTATTATTTAGATCGCCCCGATGTAATGGCTAAATTTACCACTAAAATAAGTGCCGATAAGTCCTTATATCCCTACCTGTTATCAAATGGTAACCGCGTTGATCAGGGCGATTTGGAAAATGGCCGTCATTGGGTTAGTTGGGCAGATCCTTTCCCTAAACCTGCTTATCTGTTTGCTCTGGTTGCCGGCCAGTTTGATTGTTCAAAAGATACTTTTACCACAAAAAGCGGCCGTCAAGTGGCGTTGGAATTGTTTGTTGATCAGGGTAATTTAGATAAAACCGCCCATGCCATGCTCTCTCTGAAAAAATCGATGTTATGGGATGAGCAGCGCTTTGGTCTTGAATATGATTTAGATATTTATATGATTGTTGCCGTGGATTTTTTCAATATGGGCGCGATGGAAAACAAAGGGTTGAATATCTTTAATTCTAAATTTGTTCTGGCTAATTCGGAAAGTGCAACGGATCAGGACTACCTGGGTATTGAAGCGGTAATCGGGCACGAATATTTTCATAACTGGACAGGTAACCGCATTACCTGTCGAGACTGGTTCCAGTTAAGCCTGAAAGAGGGCTTAACCGTTTTCCGCGATCAGGAGTTCAGTTCGGATCTTGGCAGCCGCAGTGCTAACCGTATTGCCAATGTAAAAAAACTGCGTAATTATCAGTTTGCTGAAGATGCGGGCCCGATGTCACACCCTATCCGCCCAGCCTCGGTGATGGAGATGAATAACTTTTACACTGCGACGGTGTATGAAAAAGGTTCGGAAGTGATCCGCATGCTGCATACCCTGCTAGGTGAAAGTGCTTTTCAGCAGGGTATGCAGTTGTATGTTGAGCGTTTTGACGGACAAGCCGTTACCTGTGATGACTTTATCGCTGCTATGCAGGATGCCAGTAAGATAGATTTGAGTTTGTTTAAACGCTGGTATTCTCAATCGGGTACACCACAGGTGCATGTCAGCGATTATTTTGATAAAGCTAAGAACAGTTATCAAATTACCTTTAAGCAAAAAACACCGGCAACGGCGGATCAAAAATTAAAACAAGCACTGCATATTCCTATCGATATTGAGTTATTGGGTGAAAATGGTCAGGCGTTGGATTTAGGTGATAATAAAACCAGCAAGATACTGAGTTTAACCCATAGCGAGCAGACTTTTGTCTTTGATAATATCATTGAAAAGCCGGTTCCTTCACTATTTCGGGGTTTCTCAGCACCGGTTAAATATCAATATGGCTATACGGATTTACAGCTCTTACATTTGATTAACTTTGCCAGCGATGATTTTTCGCGTTGGGATGCAGGACAAACTCTATTTAATAAATATCTGGTTGAAAATGTGGCGCGCCTGCATAAGCAACAAGAGATGCAACTGCCTGAACTTTTTATTGAAGGCTTCAAAACGGTATTGTTAAGTGAGCAATTAGACCCCTCACTGATTGCTGATATGTTTGAGTTTGTCTCAGAAAGCGGCGCAATGGAGTTGTTTGACCGCGTTGATATTGATGCACTGCATCAGGCGCGTGAGTTTATGCTTAATCAACTGGCTGCTGGTTTACACCATGA
The DNA here is from genome assembly GCA_049667005.1 of Psychromonas sp. Taxonomy (GTDB): domain Bacteria; phylum Pseudomonadota; class Gammaproteobacteria; order Enterobacterales; family Psychromonadaceae; genus Psychromonas. The sequence goes on along the minus strand of JBATHQ010000579.1, from coordinate 248 downwards.
GTTTATTGGCGTTTATGATAACCATCAAGTGCTTGGTGAATATGTGCCAGTCGTTGCGGATATTGCTAATCGTAAACTGGCAAATCTGGCACTGCTGTTTATTGCTAAAGCGGATCCCGCGCTGGCCAATGAATTGGTGCAGCAACAGATTAATAACAGCAATAACATGACCGATCATTTAGGGGCGTTAGTGGTCGCGAACAGCGCTCTGCTTGCATGCAGAGAGAGTGTGATGCAGGACTTTGAAA
>JBATHQ010000578.1:0-1929 GCA_049667005.1 Psychromonas sp. | reverse complement strand
TGATACAGCCGCCTATTATGCGCGCTTTAACAACACCTGCTGAACGTGAAATTAAAATGGAGCAGTTACGTCCGGTGAGTAAGAAGGAGAAAATAGTTTTCCCTCTGGCTGTGTTATTTATGACGATCTTGTTCTTACCCGCAGCGACGCCTCTGATCGGGATGTTCTGCCTGGGTAACTTAATGCGTGAATCAGGAGTTGTAGAGCGTTTAAGCAGCACCGCACAAAATGAACTTATTAATATTGTTACTATATTTTTAGGGTTGGGGGTCGGTTCTAAGTTATCGGCTGACAAATTCTTAAATATTGAAACCTTGGGTATATTGTTACTGGGCGCAGTTGCATTTTCTATCGGCACTGCATCAGGTGTGTTAATGGCTAAAACGATGGGTAAATTTTCGAAAACTAAAATTAATCCGTTAATCGGTGCGGCAGGTGTTTCAGCTGTACCAATGGCTGCGCGTGTTGCTAATAAGGTTGGTTTAGAGGCAAACCCTCATAACTTCCTGTTAATGCATGCGATGGGACCGAACGTTGCCGGAGTACTTGGCAGTGCGGTTGCTGCGGGTGTGCTGTTAGCGCTTGTTGGTTAACTTAGTATTTATCTAGCGCTCAGATTATTTATTGAGTTGATTTTTTGAAGGCCGCTTAATAAGCGGCCTTTTTTTACGAGGCTTTTTTGTTTGTACTCTGAATTATTTGTTTTGCTGGTCAGCAGTTTGGTTTCTGCAACCTTATTCCCGGGCGGCTCTGAATTATTGTTGATCTATTACATAAAAAATAATCCGCATAATCTCTGGTGGTATTTTACTGCGGCCACCTTAGGCAATAGCTTAGGGGCTATCATCACCTATTTTCTGGCCGGGTATTTGTATTGGGGAAGAGAGCAGGCAAGACAAAAGCATTTAAAAACGTGGCATTTTTGCCAAAAATACGGTGTATGGGCTTTGTTACTGAGTTGGGTGCCCGTCGTTGGTGATTTTATTCCGCTCGCGGCAGGGTGGCTAAAAACACCACAACTGCTTTCGATTACCCTGATCACCGCCGGTAAGGCATTGCGTTATGGCGTCATTATCATCAGCACAGTGTTTTTAATTTAAGCGAATTTTTTCACCTTTTGCGTTTTACGTTCTGAAACAATACTCATTTTTGCATAGTTTTCAATCATGTTCGCTTTTCAACTTGTCAATAGTATCTTTATTGAGGTACTCTCCTAACTCTTTTAGTTATTTCAAAGGGTAAGCACTTGTCTCTTAATTTTAAGCAACGTTTGGCTATTTTTGATCAACAGTCACAATCTCTTATCGGTTTCGGCCGCGGCGTTGAACGTGAAGCATTGCGTGTCACTGCCGATGGGGGACTATCGAAAAATGGACATCCCGCTGCTTTCGGCAGTGCTTTATGCCACGGCACTATCACAACAGATTATGCTGAAAGCCTATTAGAATTTATTACCCCTGTCGCTAAAGATGTCGATCAGCTGTTTGTCTATTTAAACGATATTCACCATTATGCGGCTAAAAATTTAGAAAATAATGAAACATTATGGCCAATCAGTATGCCTTGTTTTGTTGACGATGAAGACGCAGTTGAACTGGCACAGTATGGCAAATCGAATGTTGGTAAAATGAAAACCACCTATCGCCAAGGCTTGAAAAATCGTTATGGCAGTATGATGCAGGTCATCGCCGGCGTGCATTATAATTTTTCATTACCCGCTGCTTTTTGGCAAACCTGGGCGGAAGTACAGCAATCCCCGCTAAGTGGAAAAGAAGCACAGTCTGCCGGTTATATGGGCCTTATTCGCAACTATCTGCGCTTTGGCTGGGTTATTCCCTATCTGTTTGGTGCATCACCTGCACTGTGCAAATCATTTTTACAAGGTAAAGAAACTGCCTTTGAATTTTCTGAAACAGGTAAAGGAACCGT
>JBATHQ010000577.1:0-4027 GCA_049667005.1 Psychromonas sp. | reverse complement strand
ATCCCTATTGGATCTTTCTCTGACCCTATTAGCCTTTGCCAAACGTTATTCGAGACGTCGCCAACCGTCTTTATTAAGTTGTCAGCAAACTTTTGATACATGAACTAATATTAACTTGAATTTACTCAAGATAGGTTTCATCAATAGGAGAACAATATGGATATGAGCAGTCTTTTAAAAATGGGTGCAACAGCATTTATCAACAGTAAAATGAGTGGCGAAGCGGGTAGCGGCCTTAATTTAGATATAATTTCAAAAGCACTGTCTAGTTTGATAGGCGTTAGCGCAGACGGCGGGTTAGATATCGCCTCCTTACTAAGTAAAATGCAAGGTGGTGGTATGGCTGAGATGGCTGCATCTTTCTTAGGCAGTGGTGATAATGCCGAAATGAGTGCGAGCAATATTACTGATTTATTTGGTTCAGATAAGATTGCTAACTTCGCTGCAGAGCTTGGATTAAATGAGTCAGAAGCCGTCGGTGGGCTGCGCGACGCAATACCTCAGATGATGGACCAAGCAAGTAGCGGCGGTTCATTACTCGACTCGGTCGGTGGAATCGGTGGTGCGATCGGTATGGTGAAGAAGTTATTCGGATAATAATGCGAATATAAAGTATAAGGAAGCCATCGTTAACGATGGCTTTTTTGACTTATTATCGCAGACTGTAATCGAATACAGCTACTTGAGGCATTCCTTCAGCGCATAAACATAAGTTCGATATCCGGCCTCAAAAAATTTATCTAGCGGCTTAATCGAGCATTACTGCCTTTGTGCATCGCCGCACGAATTTCCGATTCTGTCACCAAATGCGTTCAAATGCTGACGGTTTTAAACGTAACATCATTTCGCCAAATGTTAATATTTTCATTGGATCATCCTTTAATTCATGAGGTTAGGTCACTGGCGCTATTTCACTATTTGGAATAAATTGAAAAAACTCGATGCCCCTCGTCCTGCAGATATACAGAGCAATAACGGGAAAACGCACTTTACCAAGCAATTGAGCATTTATCGATCAGTATTTGTATTATTAATATAAATAGGGGAAATATTTCAATTCTTACTGATATCAATCAACCCAATACTCTATTTAGTACTGGGGCCTGACCTTTCGCGTTTAATTTTCGTTCGAAATAAAAACGTTTTAATCGCGACGCGAGTGAGTAGATTCCCGATGCTAAACAGCGCCTTTATTGACTGAGCTAGAAAACACCGGCAAACTTATGTAGGAGCATTTAGCATTCATTTTAACAAGCATAAATGAATGCTAATTAGTTGAATTGCTATTATTGGTTACGGATCGCTTTAACTGAGTGATAAGCAGTAAATTGGTCTATGTAAACACTGCCGCTTAAGTTTTCGATAAAATGACTGTGTTGTAGTCTATCCATAACCGGGCCTTTTACTTCTGAAAGATGGACCGTAACACCCCGCTCTTTTAAATCTGATATCACTTTTTTTAAGCTGTCTAATGCGCTTAGATCGACATTATTAACCCCGGAACACATTAATATTAAATGCTTTGCTGCTGGATAGTCAGCAATATATTGGGGGATTTTATCTTCAAGATATTGCGCATTTACAAAATACAGACTCTCATCAATGCGGATTGTGACGATATCAGAGCATGTTTCAACCTCATAACGGTCTACGTTACGGAAATGTTGACTATCAGGCAGTAATCCGACGACAGCAATATGAGGTCGGCTGGTACGCATGATATGAAGAAAAATAGAAGCAATTACACCTAAAATAATCCCTACTTCCACATTTACCAACAGCACACCTAACACGGTCAGTGTAATACTAAAACCATCGGACTTTGACTCTTTCCACACTTGCCATAGGGTTTTGAAATCAACCAAGGAAGAGACGGCAACAATGATGATAGCAGCCAGCACAGACTGCGGCAGGCTTGCAAATAACGGCGTAAAATATAATGCAGTAATACTGATACCCAGCGCGGTAAATGAGCCAGCAAGGGGAGTAGAAGCACCAGCATCAAAATTAACAACGGATCTTGATAAACCGCCTGTGACCGGAAACCCGGCACTTAATGCCGAAGCAATATTTGCTCCACTCAGTGCAATTAACTCTTGATTGGGTGAAATTTTATGCTTACTTTTAGCCGCTAATGTTTGAGCAACGGAGGCCGATTCAACAAATCCAACAAGACTGATAAGGATAGCAGCCGGCAGTAATGCGTATACATCCTGTAATTTAATACTGGGTAATGAAAGCGCAGGTAAACCGCTGGGGATCACACCTACAACTCGAACCCCGTGAGTATCTAACTGGAAAAAACGCACTATCGCGATACATAATAGCATCACCACAACGGGTGCCAGTTTCACAATTTGTTTTGTCCAACTGCTTGGTGTTCCCATTTTTGTAAGACAACCAGACAGATAACGGCGGCTTCCAATAAGCGCTAAAAGGCTACCTATACCAATTGCCGCAGTATAAAAATTAGTTGCAGAGATTTGCTGAAATAAGCTTACAAGCAACTCGACGGCATTACTCCCGTGAGAAGTCACACCAAGTAGATGCTTGCTTTGACTAACTATAATGAGCACCCCCGAAGCCGTCATAAACCCTGACAACACCGGGTGACTGATAAAGTGAGTTAAAAAGCCAAGTCTAAAGATGGCCATGACCAGTAACACGGCTCCCGATAATGCAGCTAATACACTCGCACCATTGATAAAATCGGGTGAACCTGGCGGGTATAATCTGCTTAGCGTTTCCATTGTCATCAAAGCAATAACCGCAACCGGGCCGACGGCAAGCGTTTTGCTTGTTCCCAATAGCGTGTATGCAAGCAGCGGTAAAATGCTCGCATACAAACCATACACAGGCGGTAATCCTGCGACCATTGCATAAGCTAAACTTTGCGGTATTAACATCAGGGTCACGATGACAGCAGCAAGGCTATCCTGTATGGCATCCGTTTTCTGGTAGCTAGGCAACCATTGTGCGATCGGTAAATAGGCAAGCACTTTATTCATAGCTCTGTTATCCGTTAACAAGCGAAGTGATCTGGTTAATATCGATTAAGTAACCTTGAGTACCCGCTTTTTCAATTCTCTGTGCAAGCGTTATATTATCTTCAGCACTACCTGACCAAAGTAAACAAGAACGGGTGCCGGTTCGACAAAAAGCTAATATTGGCTTAGGCATCTTGCTTATAGCGTCGCGCATGTCCTGAACGTTTTGCGTCGTAATATTCCCGGGGATCACCGGCATATATTGATACTCAAGGCCAAGCTCCTGGCATTTCTTCTGGAGTTTATGATTATCAGGCTGATCACTGGCTTCCCCATCAGGGCGGTTGTTAATGATGCTTTTGTAGCCTAATTCTGCGATAACCGATAAATCATCCAGCAAAATTTGCGGAGACACTGAAAACTGACTGGCGAGAGGTTTAATTTCTAACATAGTGAGTTCCTTATATTTTATTCAATGGAATTTTAAGGTAGCGAATGCCGTTTTCCTCTGGCTCAGGAAAGTTTCCAGCACGCATGTTGACCTGTACCGAAGGCAAAATCAGTTTTGGCGCTGACAGCGTCGCATCTCTATTCTGGCGTAAGTTAATAAACGCAGCCTCACTGACATCATTATTTAAATGCACATTGTGCGCACGCTGTTCACCAATTGTTGTCTCGAACATATAATTATCGCGACCTGGTGCTTTGTAGTCATGACACATAAATACGCGCGTTTGATCCGGCAAAGCATAGAGTTTCTGAATAGAACGATATAAATGAGCAGCATCACCACCTGGGAAATCACAGCGTGCAGTACCATAATCCGGCATAAAGAGTGTATCCCCTACAAAAACGCAATTGCCGATCAGGTAACTCATACAAGCAGGCGTATGCCCCGGTGTATGGATCGCCTTGGCCTTTAGGTTACCTATAGTAAATTCATCGTTATCTGCAAAGAGATGATCAAATTGGCTACCGTCACGGGGAAAATCTGCACCAGCATTAAACAGCTTTGCAAATGTTTCTTGAACCAAAGTAAT
>JBATHQ010000576.1:0-3254 GCA_049667005.1 Psychromonas sp. | reverse complement strand
ACGCTGTTTAATGTTAAGGCGAGTGCATTGGGCGCAGCAGGGCTGCCGGGTATTATCTCTATCCGTACCGGCGATGTGACACCTTACGTTATCGGTATGCTGATTTCATTTGTCATGGCATTTGCGCTAACGATTATTCTTGATATACGTGCCAAAAGAAAAGAGTTTGTGCCGGTGGAAATGGCCAAATAAGCATAAACAAAATGAAAGTTTGCAGTTAAAAACCAGTATCTGTCGATACTGGTTTATTTTTTACAGGGGATATAGGTTGGTTAAGGTAAAAAAAGAATTTAAAAGTTTAACAACGCTGAACAAATGGATTCGCTATGTGCTTTATGCGCAGATTGTCATTGCCATTCTGGCAATGATATTGGGTTTTTTAGAGCGGCAATTATTATCCGCTTATGCTGATGGGACTTATGCTTCACTGCAGGCGGCTTTTGCCGGTGGCAATACGACTATTGTGCTGCTGCAGGGAACAGGTATCGCTTCGCTGATTGCCTTTATCGCTTCTGCGCTACTTATTCTGAAGTGGATTTACCGTGCTAATGCCAATTTACGTCCACTTGGCGCTGAGAATATGCGCTATACGCCAGCCTGGTCTATCGGTTATTACTTTATTCCCATCTTTAATCTCTGGAAGCCATATCAGGCAATGAAAGAGATCTGGAAGGCCAGTAAAAATCCTTCGGATTGGCAATCCATTAAAGCGCCGTATATTTTACCTGTCTGGTGGGCGCTGTGGATCATCTCCAACCTGTTAAATCAATCCGTTTTCCGTTTATCTGCAGAGGCCGTTGAACTTTCTGAGTTGCTCAACCTGAATATGTTGTCGCAAGTGTCTAACCTCTTGGATATTCCGCTGGCGCTGGTTACGCTGTCCATGATAACGGCTATTTCCCGCATGCAAAGCAGCGACAAATAACAGCGGGCATTAGCGTCTAGCAGTAACATCTTTGATTTAGTGGAGGGAGGATGTCAATGGTTGTAGGGCTAACTCTTATACACAAGTCATTGATGACAAGGCTTCAACATAGGGGCCTCGGCTTTAGCCGAGCTATAAATGAACCAAAAGTTGGCTGTATACCATAGCGCGGCTGAAGAAAATTCTTATATGCAAAAAAATGCTACCAAAATATATTTTTTATGCAATCAAGACGCATAAAGATGTGTATAAGAGTCAGGCTGTAGGTATCAGGCCATTGTCGTTAACTCCAACGTGCAAATTTGTTCCTGACCAATTTGTCACTCCATGATTTTCCTTGCTAACGCAGTTATTCACTACCAGAAAAATGGATGGGGACTCCCTGCTGCATCTGTCTTTTGAAATATGCAGGCTAAACATTGTCTAGATAAGAGTCAGGGCTAAAGCCGGTTCTCCCGACCTTAACCATCAACTTCAGATAAACAGATACTTTCCTGCTCAGAAGTCTCATCCTGTAAAGGGCGGGAAGAGCTGTCTGGCGAATTTTTAGCCATCGTCTGCTTGCTTTTTTTTCCGCTGAATTGAATATCCAATAATCCCACCAGCAGCCCCCATATTGTTGCACCAATGCCGAATAAAGTTATCCCGGACAGTGACAGCAGAAAAGTCATTAACGCTGCTTCGCGGTATTTTTCCTGAGAAAATGCCGTTTGCAAACACATCGTTAACGTTCCGAGTAACGCCAGACCCGCTAATATCTGTGATACAGCAGCGGGCAGCGCTAAGAAAAGGCTAACCACTGTGGTTGCCCAGATACCGGCAATAAGATAAAAAACACCGGCCCAGATTGCCGCCCGATAACGTTGTGTTTTATCGGGATCAACTTCGTCTCCCATACAGATCGCGGCGGAAATAGCGGCTAGATTGACACTGAACGCACCAAAAGGCGCAAATAACAGATTGCTTAAACCGGTGGCGATAAAAACCGGTTTAGCCGGGATGCTGTACTGATGACTTTGCAGCATGGCAAAGCCCGGCAGGTTCTGTGACAGCATGGTAATAATATACAGCGGCAGGCTGATATTAATAATCGCCATTGCATCAAAGCTTGGTGTTACCCAAACCGGACGGGCTACGGAGAGGGTCATGTTCTGACTGTCGAATGCACCGACAAAGATTGCGCAGAGGATGCCGCTAATAAGCAGCATCAACATGGCGTATCGTGGGAAAAAGCGTTTACTCAACATAAAAGCGGCAAACATGCTGGCGAAGATTAGCGGATTGGTCATCACCGGGGTAAAGGCCTTTAGGCAGAACGGCAATAAAATAGCCGCCAGCATCGCCGTTGCCAGTTGCGCGGGGATCCTCTCTAACAGTCGGCTGATCGAACTGAGCATGCCGGTTAAAGTGATCAGGGCGGCCGAGATAATAAACGCGCCGATCACATCGGTCAGCGGGTAATCATTGACCACCGCGATTAACATAGCAGCACCGGGCGTTGACCATGCGGTCAACACCGGCACTTTATAAAACCAGGAAAAAGCCATACAGCTAAGCCCCATTACCACGCCTAAGGCGAGCAACCAGCTGCCTGTTTGCTGCTCTGTTGCGCCTGCTGCTGTTGCGGCTTGAATAATCAGCACAACGGAACTGGTATAACCGACCAGCACGGCGCTAAAACCCGCAGAGAGGTGACTGATATTGAATATTTTCCGGTGCATATTATTCTTCCTGCTGTTTTGTTATTATTGCGTGCGCTATAGCGCACGAGCTAATATAACATTGTGCGCTATAGCGCACAACTTCATTGACAAGATAAAAAGGGGAAAACAGTGAATGAGATAATGTTTAAAACGCAGATAGCCGGGCACTTGAAGTCGCTGCGCAAAAAAAAGGGGCTTAGCCTGGATGCAGCGGCTGCGCTTACCGGCGTGTCGAAGGCGATGCTCGGGCAGATAGAGCGGCAGGAATCGAGCCCCACTATTGCCACCCTGTGGAAAATAAGCAGCGGTTTAAAGACCTCCTTTTCAGCTTTTTTTGCCAATCAGGATAGGCTCAGCGAAAATCTTACCTCTTTTCCCGATGATCCGAAAATGCAGATGAAAACCCTGTTTCCCTATAAAGCCGATGTTGGTTTTGAGATGTTTGAAATCACCCTGACAGATAATCACCAGCAGAACTCATCCGCCCATGGCAGCGGGGTGATTGAACATATCCATGTACTGCAGGGGGAATTAAACCTCTATTTTGACGGGCAATGGCACTCTGTGAAACAGGGGGAAAGCAGACGTTTTTTTGCTGATCAGCCCCATGCTTATCAGGCAGTCTC
>JBATHQ010000575.1:0-2613 GCA_049667005.1 Psychromonas sp. | reverse complement strand
CTTATTCGGCCGGGATATTTTAAAAGCAGGGACGGGTTATCTTACCTATCGGCAGGAGCCAATTGGCTATGGTGGACAGGTTGAAAATCAGATTGGATTGCAAATTCATTACACTTACGGCAATGATGATAGTCCGGCATTAGCGGGGATCAGCAATAAACGCAAGCAACAGACAGCTTATAAAACTCGCACCGTTGATCCTGTCACCACAGGAATTATAGGATTCAGTGCGGGTGCAATTTATGTCCAACCGGACAACGACTGGGGGCTCAGGGGGGGTTATGGTGAGCAGTGGTCACTGGGATTATATTTCACTAAAAGTGTATCAACTCGTTTAAACTACAGCACTGCGCAATTAACAGACAAAGCAACGGGAGAATCTGTCAAGTACGAAAACTATGGTTTAGATACACAATATTATTTTAATCATAACCGTCAGCTTCGCCCTTTTATTACCGGCGGTTTTGGCGAAACCATTTATGATGAATCAGACGACAGTAAAACATTCCAAATCAATGCCGGTTTAGGCTTACATTACACGATAAACAGCAATTGGGCAGTGCAGACTGATTGGCGTCATGTTTACACCCCCGAGCTAAAAACCGCTGAAAACCAATTCAGTAGTTCTCTGCTATACAGATTTTCGACTGGCGAGACGTCTCGCTAATAAAATAGAGCAACACAAAAATATTTTTAATTTGTGCCGTTAAACGCCTATTTCCTAGTATCAATAAAATTGAATCATTGTCACTATCCTTGACAGCGACAGGATGTTTATGGAGCTCTGTTGACTTTTCAAAATTTTGCTTGCCGACGTTTGTGTTTTTTTTATACAAAAGCGCGCCTACGTAGTCTGTTTTTTGTACACAACCTGGCGATAATGCAGTAAACAGTACCAACAAGCATAGAATCACTGAGCGACACACTTCAGATCACGATAAAAACAAAACAAAAATTCACCATGAAAAAGCAGCTTAGTGAAGATAAAACTAAACGCCTGCCAGACAACAGTCCCACTATCAATATCTTTGAATATGAGCATAAAAACTTCCCAATATTAATTTAAAAATGTTTGCCCTATCGTATCAGGGCGCAAAGTTTGCGCTATTGTATTAGCGCTAAACGGCAGCGCAGATAAACTCTTTTAGGTATTCACCTATGCAGAACAACAGACCAACCAAAGCACGTGAATACTCTAATCTAACCACTTTTTTGGAGATTTGATTTACCATGGGAAATGTAATGCCTCTTACAGCTAATACAGCTAATACTGCTAATACATCTGTGCAACCTGTGCAGACTATCAGCTATTTACCTGTAGTAGCTAATCCTGTTAAACACAAGCCGCTGCAGGCGGCAGAAGAGTATGGAATAAATAAAGTTGCTAAAACAACGGCAAAATCATTCGCACTGGCTATTTTTGGCGGTGTTTTTATTTCAATTGCTTTTATTTCTTGTATCTCGGTAACGACTGGAGCTGAAGGAGCTCCTTGGGGATTAATGCGTTTGGCGGGTGGTTTTTCCTTTAGTTTTGGATTGATTCTGGTTATCGTTTGTGGCGGTGAGTTATTCACCAGTACAGTGTTAACAACCGTTGCCTGGGCACAGGGTTTATTCTCTCTAGCTGTTTTGATGAAATGCTGGGCGAGGATCTATCTTGGCAACTTTATTGGTGCTTTTTTAATGGTACTGCTTACTATCATGGCTCAAATGCATCTATTAGATGACGGTAGCTGGGGTATGAATGCGGTACACATGGCTCAGAGTAAACTTCACCATACCTGGTTACAGACTTTTTCGCTGGGATTATTGTGTAATTTATTGGTTTGTCTGGGCATATGGATGACCTTTACGACTAAAGATCTGATAGCAAAATCAGTGCTTGTGATTTTACCGGTCGCAATGTTTATCTGCAGTGGTTTTGAAAATAGTATCGCTAATATGTTTGTGGTGCCCCTCGCTATTATGATTAGGACAATCAGCCCTGAGTTTTTAATCAGCCATGGTATGTTGGCGGCCGATTTTGCGGATTTAACCTGGACAAACTTTATCGCGCACAACCTCATTCCCGTCACACTCGGGAATGTCTTTGGCGGTGGTATTTTTGTTGGACTGGGTTACTGGATGATAGAGAGAGAGAGTAAGCAACCAGACTTACAATTTCAAACAAGTCATGACAGTCAACCAATCAATTCTGAGATACCACAAAATTTATTCCCGATAAATCCAGCAATGCCTTTGGGAGAAACACCGATTCTGAATACAACATTAAACAACTTAACCGTAAACGGGGTAATGGATCATATGCCGCTTGTAAAGGCTGCACACGAGTATATTTATCAGGCACTTTGCCTAAGCTAAACGCCCTGCCAGATTTCGCGGATTAAGCAACGCTGCTTTCTGCTTTGCAGTATTATCAGCCGCAGTCAAATTGTTGAACTTATCACAACATACTATTGCCCTGATGATAAAACAAAGTAGAGGCTGTTTAATCAATAAAATCAGCTGAGATAATCAAAAGGATAAAACATGGTCTGTTTGTTTTATCCTTTATTACTTACAGCATTACCTACACTCAAGTACCCGGCTCAACAGTATTGCCACGCATAAACA
>JBATHQ010000574.1:0-1768 GCA_049667005.1 Psychromonas sp. | reverse complement strand
GCGGATTTTGTATTGCTTGTGCCAATGCCACCATTGATAGCTGGTTAAGTAATAGTGCGACTGAACAAAATAGAGGGAGAATTCTTTCTGTTAACCAGATGGTGCTAATGACGGCTTTGTTTTCCGGGCAGTTTTTATTAAACATCGCACCAGTGGATGACGTTACTTTATTTATTATTGCGGGTATTTTGATGAGTTTATCGATTACGCCAATCGTCACCAGTAAACAAAAAGGCCCGCTCATTGAAGTTAGTGAATCGATGTCTTTAATGACTATTGTAAAGTTGTCACCCCTCGGCGTTGCCGGTTGTTTCTACTGTGGTATTTTATATGCCGGGTTATTAAATATGCTGCCGATTTTCGCCAGTGATCAAGGTATAGATGGCTTGGAACTCTCCATCTTTATGGGGGCTGCCATCTCCGGGGCTATCATATTACAGTTTCCTATTGCCTACCTGTCTGATAAGTTTGATCGCCGTAAAATCATGTTTGGTATGGTATCGGGCGTTATCGTATTGTCGTTATTAGTTCCTCTTTTTACCACCATGGAGTGGTTTAATCTAAGTCTGATAGCAATTGCAACAATTACCGGACTGCTTGCCTGCCTTTATCCCATGAGTATGTCGGAGACCTTTGATAAAGTATTAAAAGAGCATATTTTAGCCGCCATGTCTTCGTTATTATTAATCTATGCATTAGGCAGCATTTTGGGACCATACACAGCCTCAGTGATAATGAACTTGTTCGGTAGCGGCATGTTATTTGCTTTTATCTGCGTCACGGCAATCACCTTGTTGATATTTATTGTTATACGCATGCGTCAGCGCTCTGCTTTGCCAATTAATGAACAAGAGAATTTTATTATGCAAACCCCGTCTGGCGCTGTTTCTGAGTTAGATCCGCGCACCCAGTATCATCAGCCTTCATTCGAACAAAATGCAGAGGCAGATGTTGTAACCAGTCTGGCAACTAAAAACCCCTCTGCAGCGGTTAATATAGTCAGGGCATTAGCGCAGAGAGACCCTTATAATGCTTCTAACCTGGCGGCGGCATTAAGTACCGTGGAAGAAATTGATATTGCTAAATTGTATGCGGCAATTAGTACTGCGGCACCTGAGATGGCTATTCATATCGCAGAAGCCTTAACCCTCGCGTCTCCAGAGAAAGCGGAACAGTTAGTTGACTGGATAACAACCGAGTATCCAGATCAATTTACTAATATCATTGTTGCGATTGCCAATGCTATGCCCGATGATGGTATCCGTGTTATGGAATTAGCCGCTGAAAATATGTCTGCCGAGCACTCTGAAGAGTTGTTGGAGATGACCGGGCAGTACATGACTAACCTGTCAAACTCTTTAGATGAAATGCGCCCGGTAGATCGCGCCGCAAGCGCATCTGAGCAAACTGCAACGGAGTTATACAGCCGCTTAACGGATGTTTCACCCGAGCAATCTGCTGATCTGGCGTTAACCGTATCGGAAGCACTGCCGGAATCATCCAATCTGGTTGCTGAAGCTTATGTTCAAAATCTGATTGAAAATGAACAGCAGGAAGATAGTAAAGACAAAACTGAAAACATCGAAACTGCAGTAAATGAATACATCACTCAGATAGTAGAAAATATTCCCGAATATGCTGTCGACATTGCCACAACGATAGTTGATTCTGTTCCTAATGTTGCTTCAGAAATGGTGGTGTTATTGCAAGACGCTGACGCAGTCGCAAGCAATGACTTAACGACATCGGTTGATGATAAGCCTGAAAA
>JBATHQ010000573.1:0-3321 GCA_049667005.1 Psychromonas sp. | reverse complement strand
GGCTAAAAGCGTTTTACTCTTTGTTACGAGGTGCAGTTACGAGGTGCAGTTACGAGGTGCAGTTACGAGGTGCAGTTACGAGGTGCAGTTACGAGGTGCAGTTACAAGGTATAGTCACGAGGTATTTACTTAGAATTACGACGCTACAGACCTCGCGTCGCGATTAAAACGTTTTTATCTCGAACAAAAATTAACCACGAAAGGTCAACAGAAACTCGTAAATGAAAATTTTAGTGCTAGTCTTATGTTGAAGGTAGTTAAAAAGTTATTTTAACTTTTTAGACGTCTGTTTTGTACTAATTAATTGTGAGGGCACGATGAGCTATAAACATATATTAGTCGCTGTTGATTTATCTAAATCCAGCGAAAAAGTAATCAATAAAGCAGTCTCGTTAGCTAAGGATGCAAATGCGAAGTTATCACTCATTTTTGTTGACGTAAATAATGTTGCTAATCTAAGGGTTGCAAATTTGGAGGTTGCATCTCTACCCTCTATTGAGGAGAGAGAGGAGCAATTAAAAATAGAATTACAGGAGTTTGCTGATCAGGCTGATTATGAGTTTGAAAATGTTATGGTCGTGATGGGTGATTTAAAGGATAAACTCGCAACAACAGTTAAAAAAATGGATGTTGATCTGTTGGTTTGCGGGCATCACCATGATTTTTGGAGCCGGTTGCTCTCTTCAGTACGCAAGTTAATCAATGCTGTTGTTACAGATTTTCTGATTGTTTATATCGAAGACGAATAGCAACTGGCATAAATAAATGGTTACATTACTGATCAGCTACTTATGCAGATTTTTGCATAAGAGTACAGATCTGGTTATTACACAAAGATCTGTTTTGTATCGCATCAAAAAGATGAACTGTAACAAAAGCGGGGTAGTTTTGATGTGTTTACGTTGTATTGGGAGAAAAGGCTATGGGTTATAAACATCTATTAGTGGCTGTCGATTTATCGCCGTCAAGCGAACTTATTATTGCGAAGGCCGTTGCACTTGCTAAAGACAGCAATGCAAAGATATCACTTATTTATGTTGATGTTGATTATGCTGACAATTATACCGGGTTAAGTTATTCAGAATACAGCCAGTTAGAGCCGGCAAGCCAAAGAGCGAACTCTCTGGAAAAAGAGCTGCAGACATTAGCTGAAAAAACCTGTTATCCGGTTACTAAACAGGTATTTCTGACCGGCGATTTGAGTAAAAATCTGCAACTCACTATCGAAGAGATCGGGGCTGATCTATTAGTTTGCGGGCACCACCACGATTTCTGGAGCCGTTTATTATCTTCCGTGCGTAAACTGATCAATACTTCATTGATTGACTTATTAATTATTCAGCTGTAGTTGCAAGGTTTAGTTGCAAGGTGTCGCTTATTTATAAAAACTAACTGTACCTCTCTTACGGGCGCCAGAAGGCATTTCTAGTGCCCATATAGCACCTGTAAATTATTCCCACCAATCTGCGTTAAAGCTGTTTATTTTAGAATATTTTAAACTCTTGCCTTGAAATCTTCTGCCATGACCCCATCTCACTTTTATCGTTTAAACCAAAGTCTTGTTTAGGCTAAACCTGAGAGAAATAGATATTATGGAACATCAACAAAATCACACTTTTAGCGCTGATACCGGCAAACTGCTTAAATTAATGATCCATTCTTTATATTCAAATAAAGAAATATTTTTACGTGAACTCGTCTCCAATGCCGCAGACGCTGCTGATAAGTTGCGTTTTAAAGCGCTTTCTGATGGTTCTCTATTTGAAAATGATGGTAATTTACGTGTTCGTTTAAGCTTTGATGCGGACCTTAAAACGATAACTATTAGCGATAATGGTATCGGTATGACGCGTGATGAAGTTATCGAAAATTTAGGTACCATTGCAAAATCAGGCACCAGTGATTTCTTTGAACAGCTTTCCGGTGATCAAGTTAAAGATTCACAACTTATCGGTCAATTTGGCGTTGGTTTCTATTCTGCATTTATCGTTGCAGATAAAGTAACCGTTAATACGCGTAAAGCAGGCGAGGATGCAACACAAGGCACATGCTGGATCTCTTCGGGTGAAGCCGATTACAGCGTCGCTGATATCGAAAAAGCTGAACGCGGCACAGAAATTATCCTGCATCTTCGTGACGAAGAAACTGAATTCTTAAACGAATACAAATTACGTACTATTGTTTCTAAATACTCTGATCACATCAGTATTCCTGTTGAAATGTATAACGAAGCAACGGAAGAATCGGAAGGTCATGACGGTGAAAAAATTCCCGCGACTGAAGGAAGCTGGGAAGCGATCAATAAAGCTACGGCACTGTGGAATTGTGCTAAAAGCGATCTTAAAGATGAAGAGTATCAAGAGTTCTACAAACATATTGCCAATGATTTTGAAGATCCACTAACCTGGAGCCATAACAAAGTTGAAGGTGAGCAGGAATACACAAGTTTACTTTACATTCCCAAGCGTGCTCCCTACGACCTTTGGAACCGTGAAAAAGCACATGGATTGAAACTATACGTTCAACGTGTCTTTATTATGGATGATGCCGAGCAGTTTATGCCGACCTATTTACGTTTTGTAAAAGGTGTGCTTGATTCAAATGATCTACCGCTAAACGTTTCCCGTGAAATATTACAGGATACACGTGTTACTGCTAAGTTGCGCAGCGCATGTACTAAACGTGTTATTGATATGCTGATTAAGTTTGCTAAGAAAAATGAAGATCAGTACAAGCTATTCTGGAAAGAGTTTGGTCAGGTATTAAAAGAGGGTCCTGCTGAAGATTCGACAAACAAAGAAAAAATTGCTCAACTGTTGCGCTTCTCTTCCACTGCAACAGATACAGCTGAACAAACCGTTTCTTTAGATGCGTATATCAGCCGTATGGTTGAAGGACAGGATAAGATCTATTACATCACTGCCGATAGTTTCAATGCAGCGAAAAATAGCCCGCATCTGGAAGTATTACGTAAAAAAGGTATTGAAGTATTATTACTTTCAGACCGTATCGATGAGTGGTTATTAAGTCATCTGCCTGAGTATCAGGATAAAGCCTTCACTTCTGTTACTCAGGGTGATCTTGATTTAGGTAAGCTTGACAGTGAAGAAGAGAAGCAGGCACAAGAGAAGCAGGAAACTGAATTTGCCAGCTTGGTTGAGCGTGTTAAAACTGTCTTGGGTGACAAAGTTAAAGATGTACGTATTACTCATCGTTTAACTTCAACACCTTCTTGTATTGTTGCTGATAATGATGATATGAGTACGCAAATGGCTAAATTGATGGCGCAGATGGGGCAACCTGTGCCGGTAAGCAAACCGA
>JBATHQ010000572.1:0-2716 GCA_049667005.1 Psychromonas sp. | reverse complement strand
GGCTTCAAAATTACTTACGTTTTTGTTTTCAAAATAGCCAGTCATTTGGGGCTTTTTGGAAACAATTTAGCGCAAGTTATTTTGTAACGATTCCTTAGCTAAAATTAGCCTTATCTCATCGAGATCTTCGATTAAAACACCTCGAAAACGACGTAATTGAAGCGCAGAGCCCTTATCCCGAGCTCAGGTTAATTATCAATAATCGTCATCTAGTCGCTGATTGGCTTCCTCTTTATTAAAAGGTAGCAGCGGTTCGTCAGGTGATAAGCCTACCCATTCTAAATGCTCTAAATCATCTTCAGTCAGGTTTTTCTTTTTGCGCATTTTTAACAGTTGGTTCCAACCCCAAATGCCACCTGAATCTTCCGCCGGACATATCCCGCTACCTGCAGTTACCTTTGGCAACTCTATATCCTGTTTAAGGATCTTCTCTAAGCGTATAACATGATGCCAATCATCACCAAAATCATAGTGGTATCCAATTTCATCGTTAGGGCTAGTTAAGAAACTGGCAAGTTGTAAATGCTGGTAACTCTCTTCAGGAATCATTCTTCCCTTTGTTGAAAAAGCAAACAAGTGGCAATTTTCCCAACCCATCGCGATTTGAATAATGTCATGCATGTCATCCAGGGTAAACTGATTACTCAAATGAACGCGACGCCAAACAGCGGGGCTGGCATCTTGTAGCATGATTTTAACAACCAATCCCTGCGGCTCGAACTCTTCCAGCCCAGCAGAATCATGTTGAGCGATGATAAACTCATCAAAACTAACCTCAGCTAAGGATTCAAATAATTCAAAGCGTTTGCGATTTATACCCGGATCATAAAGTGCATGTGCAAGATCTAAATATCCATCACTGTTTTCTTCATAGGTTATCTCTTCTCCTATTTGATAGTGTCTGATTGCCGCAGAATAGGCCAGTCGCGCAGCAAAGATATCTTTATTAGGATAATAATAAAGTTTTAATAAATCCCTCGGTTTTTTAGCAGCTAATATTGATTCAGCAGGTGCCTGCCAGGTCATTATTATCGAGTTACCAATCGAATGGCTACGTCGGCTTCTTTCAAGGCGATGAGGATTTACTTGATAATCCAGTTTTTTATCCCAGTTATCCAAATTAAATGGCTCGGGTTGGGTCCATTCAACGGGTAGCTGTGATAACCAGTAGAGAGAATTAAGATCCACAGGCGTTTTCTTTTCCTGCTGAATAGAGAGCATCCAGGGCAGTATCGTCGCTAAGCTGGCTGGTTCGGTTTCTGTAAATTCCACCTCTAATATATGTTCCTCCTGCTCATTGATTTGCTCGATAGTATCTTGAAGAGTGGTTGCTGAATCGAGATTGACTAATGTTTCCCGGATCCCTGATTTGGTATCAAACAGCGTGTTGATTTGATTTTCTCTTCCGTTGATGATGATGCTCATCATCAGAGTTGCACAGTCATTGCCGTCAATATGAGTGAGGTATAATTCATTAATTTTGGCTGGCTGATTAGCTTTGCTGTAGCGCATTGCATGTTTTTGCCATTTTTTAAAATACGCTTTGACAGAAGGATGGCAGTTAAAGCGAACAGATAGATTTAAAAGTTGTTGAGTTGACAGTTGTTCCCACTTTTTCGGGGAATATTGGTCAAGGGCCTGTGCGCCGGCAAGCGCAATGTTTTCATCATGATATTGAGTCAATAATAGTAACGCATCTATTGCCCAGGAATAGGATTCTAATTCGCCAAAAATTAGCGGTAAAGCTTCAACAGGGATTAAATTTAGGTTTTCTTCAAATAGTTCAATAAATTCGATAGCTGAATCAATACCTGATTGCGTCAACAGGGTTTTAAGATCAGGACGTTCAGCGACAGGATCTGCCGGGTTAACTGCCGCTAAATTGGTGACATTGGTATTGATATTAAATTCGTTCTTTTTAAGCGTTGCAAGCACAAGTAATAGCCAATCTTTATTAACCATGGCGTACTCATGCGCGTGAGCGAATATCTGTTCAATAACTTTTTCTATCTCTTCTTTAGCCTGCGGTGGTAACTTTGCCACTGTTAACTGAAGTTGTGATATGGCCGTTTCAATCCAGGGATGAATATCTTTTTTTACTTCGACAACGATTTCATCAGGCGCTGTCACCGTGAAAAAAATCATTAAAAATACATTTTCGGGCTCAGCAAACCATTCAATTTGCTCATTGGTCAATTTTTTCTTTTTGTTTGATAAATGACAGTAGTCATGAATAGCTTCAATTAATATTTCCGGGGTTAACTGCATCTTATTTCCAATATCAGGTGATTATATTTGTAACTTTTTATAAGCCGTAACTTATCATTAAAACGTAACGCCTTCCAACGCAGCGCAAAAAATTAACACTACAGACTTATGCAGCTGGCTAAGGTAATAACAAATTTGTAGAGAAATTATTGTTTTTTATTTGAATCATCGGGGCTCGGAGCGACACATTTGTCAGGAACAAAATTGAACATTGGAGTTTACGACAATGACCTGAAGGCGGAGGGCTGGATGCCCGCAGTAATTAGGCGACAGTCTAGTATTATGAGCGGATAAGCACTGCTCTTCAATTACGTCATCTTCGTATATGGACTCCCGATTAATTACAACTGTTTTGTGAGCGTTTTAAAAATAAAGTTAGATGCATGCGTATATTCGGACTCTTTTTGAGGTGCGACCTCTGGCCCCGGATGTATTCGCACCTTCATGC
>JBATHQ010000571.1:0-1584 GCA_049667005.1 Psychromonas sp. | reverse complement strand
TAAGAGTGCAATTCGAAGAAATAATAACATAGTAAAACAGTCGGGTATGTTCGGCAACCAATAGTTAAATAAGCCCTGTTTTTCTAAGCCGTTTTACTGCAAGAAACTAACAAAATTATATTGTTTTCAGAGTACTGCAATCAAATCACACAGACCCAACCTCCAAGTTTAATGAAAAATAACGCATGACTCATTGTCTATTATTAAACCAGTTGTTACTGGTTTCTTATCAATTGACCTTTGTATATCTATTACTCACTAAACCCAGCTTTAAAATCACATTTAAAAACAATAAGATAATTGGTTTTAAGCCGGTAAGGAATAAATGTCTGCACTAACGTAAACAAAGTTTCTATATTAATACCAATCATACTAAATAAGTGACCATTTTAAGATGGTCTAAATGTCCAATGACTGCGTTGCTTTCAATCCCAATAGCTGGCTATTGCTCAATCAAGCGCCTTGTTCTTGAAAATCTATCCTCACTTAAATGTGCTCATTTACTTAATACAATTGCTATAACGGGGCTAAAACAAATGCTATTATCCGTTTTTTATTAAATTTTTAAGTCTGTTGCTATGAAATCTTTACAGTATGTTGCGCATTATCCTGCGAACATTGTCCAACAAGTTGAAGCCTTGATCACACAAAATAAGCTTAAAAGCTATTTGCTAAGCCGTTATCCGACTCCACATACTATTAATAATGAACGCGCACTTTATGATTACGTTCAGGATTATAAAAAACGTTATGTCAAACAATCCTCACCGCTTAGCAAAGTGGTTTATGATCCTAAACTGCAGCTTATAAAACATGCGCTGGGTACTCATACTTTTGTATCGCGTATCCAAGGCAGTAAATTAAAGGCCAAGCAGGAGATTCGTATAGCGAGCTTATTTAAAGAAGCCCCGCAGGCAATGTTAGATATGATCGTTGTCCATGAATTAGCACATTTAAAAGAGAAAGATCATAACAAAGCGTTTTACCAGCTATGTCAGCATATGTTGCCTGATTACCACCAATTAGAATTAGATACGCGTTTATTTCTTATCGAGTTTGAAATGAACGGTGCAATTTACAGTCATTGATGTTATTGCTGGTGTCTTAATTGAGTCCAACTTTCCTATCATATTTTTTGACATTTATTTGTCCATTTTACTTGCCTGCGGTGAAGATAAAAAGATAAAATTTGCCCAAATAAGATAAAAATATGCCGGTCGAGTATACATTTTTCGTCGCATTTTCAGTTTAAAAATTACTATTAATATTAGAGAGACCAAGATGTTCTTAGCACCTTATTACAACGAAAATGGCAATGTTGTGAATATTTCCGCTCAGCAAGCCAGCCTTTTTGCTAAATCCAAATGCCAGGATTTTAATCCGATCCATGATCCCGATTCTAAGCGTTTCTGCGTTCCGGGAGATCTGTTGTTTGCTTTATCCCTGTGTAAATATGGTATCAGTGAGTCGATGAAGTTTGAGTTTACGGGGATGGTAGGTGAGGATGCTGGCTTGTTATTTCCACAGAATGATGATCAGCAAATAATAGTTACAAATGAGCAGGGTAAAAGCATATTGGAGATT
>JBATHQ010000570.1:0-2185 GCA_049667005.1 Psychromonas sp. | reverse complement strand
TTGCTATTATAAGGCTTCGATATTTTTAACGATTGCCTTCACTAAGGTTTCGCGCGCCTCTCTGCTGGCCCATGCGGTATGCGGGGTAATCACTAACCGGGATTGTTCCTGCACGGAAAAATAGGGATGATCTGTTTGCATCGGCTCAATGGCCAGCACATCAGTACCGTGATAAATATCATACCGATCTAGCGCCTTAGCCATGGCCGGCTCATTAATAATACCGCCACGCCCTAAATTAAGTATCACGGCGCCCTTTTTCAGCAATTTTAATTGCTCTGCAGCAATCAAATTTTCAGTTTGCGCATTCAGCGGCGCGTGAATCGAGATAATGTCGCAACTTGATAACAGTTCAGCTAAATCAACTTGCTTGATCCCCTGCTGAGTATTTTTCCCGGAAGTAGAGTGATAGCAGAGTTCACAACCGAATGCCTGTGCGATTTCAGCAACTCGCTGCCCAATTGCGCCATAGCCGATAATGCCCCAGCGTTTACCCTTTATTTCATTGAAGGGGCGGACGATATGCGTGAAAGAGGGACTACTGCACCAGGCTTTGGACTGCACATAATGGTCATAATAACGGCTTTGATGGAGCAACTGAAAGAGCAGCGAAAAAGTAGATTGAGCAACACTGTCGGTCGAATAGCCCGACACGTTTTTAACCTTCACGCCGGCTTTTTCAGCCGCGATCAGATCCACGTTATTGGTACCTGTTGCGGAAATACAGATCAATTTCAGCTGCGCACTGGCGTCTATAATCTCCTTGTCAATAATAACCTTATTGGTGATAACTACATCACAATCCGCCATATGCGCTAATCGCTGCTGTTTACTGGTCATTGGATAGTGGGTAAATTCACCTAATTTATCAAATACCGACAGATCACTGTCACCTAATGTTTCTGAGTCCAATAATACAATTTTCATTTTTATCCCTCTTAATTACAAAACATTATCCGGTAAAATAATTTGTTATTTTATGCATTATCTGGCACATGATTTTTTATGGTTATTCTATTGCGACCATTATCTTTACTCTCATAAAGAGCCTTATCCGCCAGAGAAATAATAAAATTCGGACGCAACTCTTTGACCGGGATAATGGAGCTGACTCCCAGACTAAGTGTGACCAATTTTCCCCGATAGGCAGGATGACTGATAGCAAGATCGGTAATGTTATCCATTATTTTTTGCGCAACTATTTTTGCACCTTCAGGATCGGTTTGTGGTAAAAGAATAACAAATTCTTCACCACCATAGCGAGCAACCATATCTGAACTTCGCCTGGTGACAGTTTGTAAACATCGGGCTATTTGCCGAATACAGATATCACCCGCCAGATGCCCACCTATATCATTAAATTGTTTAAAATGATCAATATCACACAGAATAAGCGAGAGGTACAGATTGTCGCGCTGTAGTCTATTCCATTCTTTTCTAAGGGTACGATCAAAATAACGTCTGTTAAAAAGCTGAGTTAATCCATCAATATTAGAAAGAAGCTGCAGTTTTCTATTTTTTCCTAATAATGCCGCTTCATATTCCGCTCTTGTTGATTCATTTAAGTAACTGATCGCAAAAGTCATAATAATTAACATAAGAATATTTCCCAGCGCAACAGCAGGAATAGCGTTAGGTCCTGTTGAAAATTTAAACAGGAAGATGAAAATCGATAATAGCGCAATAAAAATGGCAAGAGGAAGACCCCGCTTCCTGCCAAGTAGTAAAAATATCACACTGATAACGACTGCAGATATAGCAAAAGCAGTAGGGTGAACAGGTAAAAAAAATGCAATAACAAGAAGTATAACAATAGTAGCAGTGAAGGTTACTGCTGCAGTATGGAGAAACTCTGGTTTACGTTTTAGAAAACCAGGTTTTAATAAAAAAAATAAAAGCGTAGCAAAAATAATCAACATTATTATTTCAGCTAGCACTAGAATATATATTTCTTTAAAATAATGCAGCACAATGATAGGAGGGAATATAAACATCGGTAAGATGCAGAATATTTTTAGAAATTTAGCAAGCCTGCGTTCGGCAATAGAATTTGTATATTTTTCCATATTCTTTATTTTCCATCACAGAATCAAACTAACTATTTTGATAAGAAAGTACTTAGAAGAGCAAGCAATGGCCTTAAATCGCTTCAGAAAAACATTGTAAGGCCATATTAAAGTAAGTA
>JBATHQ010000569.1:0-1708 GCA_049667005.1 Psychromonas sp. | reverse complement strand
TAAGAAGTCGCTATTTTTGAGGCGTAATTACCCTTGAGGTGTAATTAAGTATTTCTCACCTGTCGCTTGTTTAGAATAAGCCGCTATTGATTGTAATTGTAATACCTCTGCCAATGACACTTCATGTGTGTAGTGGCTAGCAAATGTGGTGGTGATCTCATCTGCAACACGATTACGCATCGCCATGACAGTTTTAGCACCTAGTTTGCCCAGTGCATTGAATAATAGGAATCCATTGACACCCCAAGCAAAACCGAAGTTACGATTTAGGGTAATCGGACCACGGTTTAATGCGCCATAAATGTAAACTTGTTTGAAAGTATCAGAGCCATAAATGGTGTGTTCTTCCATATCACGCGCCGCTGCAACTTCCATACAGTTAAGGATGTCACTGGTTAATTGACCACCACCAATTGGGTCAAACGCAATAGTTGCACCCGTTTCAATAATCGCCGCCGTTAAGTCAGCAATGAAAGACTCGCTACTTGAGTTTACAACATATTTTGCGCCCATATCACGTAACAGCGTTTCTTGTTCGGCTTTGCGTACAATATTAATTAAATCAATACCATCGGCAATACAAATACGGTTTAACATTTGACCAAGGTTAGATGCTGCTGCTGCATGGACAATGGCCTTATGACCTTCAGCACGCATCGTTTCAACCATCGCTAATGCGGTAAGCGGGTTAACAAAAGAAGATGCGCCTTGTTTAGCCGTAGTGCCTTCTTTTAATACTAAGCAGCTTTGCACATTGGCACAGTGGTATTGACGATAAGTTCCACCGCCAATTACAGCAACGGTCTTGCCCATTAATGCTTGTGCCGCAGGTGATGAGCCCGCTGCTACAACCGTTCCCGCACCTTCATTACCAACAGGCGTTGCTTTACCAACACGTGCTTTAAGCGATGGCATAAACTGAGCGGGAACATCAGCAGTAATGACTGGGTTTTGCTGCGTGCCTGATTGTGTCGCTGTTGACATATCAGCGCCGCTGAACAGAACCCCTAAGTCAGACGGGTTTAATGGCGCGGCTTCAATGCGAATAACGACTTCATCGGCACCAGGTTGTGGCATTTCGATCTCTTTTAAAGCCAGTGTTAATTTATTGTCTTCGCTGATTGTTGAAATAAGTTGGATATTTTTATTTGTATTGATATCTGTCATTAAATTTTCTCCTGAAAATAATTAATTTTTTGAGCCAATCACTTTATTGTATTGGCCATACTGTGTTCGTAATAATCATTTAGTCTTGGGTGTTTTTATTTGGCCTTCGCAGCTTGAAACTGAGCTTTCAACTTTTGCATAAACTCTGGCATGTTTGCCAAACGATCGGCCTCCACGTTCTGGGCAATGGCAGATTGACTCATGGAATGATTCCACTCTTTCATTCCCGGTATCTCTGCAAGTACATCCCAGTCGAGTTGGCTAGCACCAAAAGCGCTAACAATGGTGTTTACGTGATAAACGTAGATGTCAGCCATCGTGAATTGGTCACCTGCAATCCAAGGTGAAAACTGACACAAACGACTTAAGGCAGTAATACCACGCTTTAATACTTGGCGTACTTCAGCTTTAACCGATTCAGGCGCTTCAGTGCCTGAAAATGCATAAGGTATAAGTCGTCTGCTTGGCAGTTCAAAATAAAGCTCTGCTATTTTCATAATTTGACGCACAACAGCTCGTTCTCCAGCATTTTCAGGGTATA
>JBATHQ010000568.1:0-4819 GCA_049667005.1 Psychromonas sp. | reverse complement strand
AAAGAGTTGCTGAATCTTATGATGGTGACAAGACAGGAGCACCACAACTATATATTGAATACACAATATCTCCATAAATCCCAGAAATAGAGGTTTACTCTTTTCTGAGTAATCGGCCGCTGATAATTAAACAGCCAGAATTTACTGCCGATAGGTTTTAGAACCGAAATCCGGGGTCGAAATATGGGGCAAGTCTTTCATTTTACTCACAATGAAAGACTTGACCGGAACTAACTAATGGTGCCCCTATTGGCTCAAGATACCTACAGATTCAATTGATAGGTCTGCGTACCTACGCGTGGGTAAGGAAAAATGATCAGGCAAGCAATGCGCTTATTGATGATATCTTTAAAGATCGTCCCATCGATAGTTTGACAGCTAAAAAATAAAACTGAAGCGCAAGATTACAACGTCAATTACTGTGATCTAATTACCCATTACCCATTACCCATTACTCATTACCCATTACTCATTACCGATTAGCATTACCGATAGTTAACCAATGGCCCGCATAAGCCACTGTTGAACACCCATGAGTTCCTCGGTATTGTCTGGAAACTCCGATATCACCTGCTCAATGCACGCTTGAACATGCTGTGGTTGATAGGGGATCCCCTGTAATTGCTCCGATAAACGTTCCAGCGGAGCCGGATCTAAGCTGTCTGTAAAAATCTGAGAGTCACTGATATGCGCATTTTTTACATTAAAATGCAGCTCAACACCGCCCCACTCAAACCGCTCATCTAGCGAATGCGTAAACTGCATGGTTTTACCATAATTCCATTCCCAGCTTTTTTGCAGCGCAAATTTTTCTGCAAAATCAGGTAAATCAGGCTGTATATCAGGCGAAATATGCTCGACTTCGCCAGTTTCAGAAAAGTGCTCACAGAAGGCCTTAACAATCGCTTCGCATACTATCTCATGGTCAATGTCTGGATTAATGGTGTTTAGATTCGCAACCCGAGAACGAACAGAGGTAATGCCTTTCGCCTGCAGTTTTTTAGGATCAGGATTAAGATAATGGGCCAACTGGCTCAAATCCGCATTAAGCAGCAGTGTGCCATGATGAAAACCCCGATCCCGAGTTTCTCGATAGGCCGAGCCTGAAAATTTACGCATCCCATGTTCATCTTTGATTACCAGATCATTGCGCCCATTTTGATCTCCATTAATACCCAATGTTTGCAACGCATTCAAAACAATCTGCGTAGAGACGGTTTTATTGTATTCCGGTTTACCAGCCATAAAGGTAAAGTTAGTATTACCTAAATCATGGAAAACAGCTCCGCCACCGCTCTGACGGCGCGCTAATTTAATACCATCTTGCTGCATTTTTGCAGTATTACACTCTTTCCATGGATTTTGTCCTCGGCCGATAACAACTGTATTCGCATTGCGCCATAAAAAAAGCACACGATGATCAGCCGACATTGAACGAAAAATGCACTCTTCCACTGCGAGATTAAACCAGGGATCGTTTGATGTAGAAAATAAGATGCGGGTTCTTGACATGGGCGAATACCTAAAATAATTGCAGATACGCTAATATAACAAATGATTTGATCTCTTTAACCAATAAAGTTTATAAAACCGTTGAGGGGGCACCCATTAGCCGCTTCTTCCATCTATCAAAGTGAGTGTGATATCTGCTAAAATCGCCGCCTACCTAAGATTTTTGTTTAGGGATTAGCAAAAAGTGTTAAGTCTCAACTATCTTTATAAGGTTGAGACAACAACAATGTTGTTGTGATGTGCTCAATGGAGTGATTGTGTCGAACCCTGCCCCAAATATGAACTATGATGATCTTCCGCCGCGTTTAATTAAGGTTAAGCCAAAGTTATCCCGCCGAAGACCGCGATGGATTTTTTTTGCTTTATTATTTTCCGCTATTGCTATATTTATCGAATTTGAAGTGAGAACCTCTTACTATCAAGCAAAACTGCTAAATGTTTACAGCAACCAACTGACCTACCAAGTTGTACAGTCGGCCACGGATAATGTCATTTATCCCAAATATGGTCCATTCGATCTGCGTTATGGCTATACACAACTAACTGAATATATTGATCGCCTTCAACAGCGTGGTTTTATTATTGAGCAACAAGCCAGCTTTTCACCAATGTTGATGGATTTTACTCGCAAAGGTTTTTTCCCTCCTTACGATGAAAAAGCACAATCAGGGCTCAATATTCAAGATTGTCGTCAGGAGATTGTATTTAATGCCAGTTTTCCTCATCGGGTATATCAAGATGATGATTTAATTCCTAGCGAAATTGTCAATACGTTACTGTTTATCGAAAACCGTGAATTGTGGAATCCTCAGCCGAAACATAATCCAGTAATTGATTGGCCTCGATTTGTGCTCGCTTCAATCAGTTATATTGCAGGCAAAGTCGATGTGAATATGTCCAGAGCGGGCGGCAGTACACTTGCCACTCAAATTGAAAAGTTTCGGCATTCCAAACAAGGGCTTACTCTTAGTGTTGAGGATAAATTATTACAGATTGCCTCTGCCATGGTCCGGGTATATCAGCAAGGTGAAGATACCAAATCCGAACGGCAGCGGATTGTGCAAGAGTACCTTAATACAGTACCGCTTTCTTCCGCTCCAGGTTTTGGTGAAGTCAATGGTATTGGCGATGGCTTATGGGCTTGGTTCAAGACCGATTTTGCACAAGCAAATCAGTTGTTAATGGCTGCGCATAATTCCGCGACGGCAAAAGTGCGTGGCCAAATATTCCGCCAAATTGTGGCATTGATGATTGCGCAACGCCGACCTTCCTATTATTTGTTACAAGGCCGTGATGACTTAGAAGAATTAGTCGATAGTCACTTACGTTTATTGGGTAATGCTGAGCTGATTGACCCTGAGTTAATAAAGTCTGCTATGCACCAGAAACTGCGGTTTGATCGCCGTAAGGTGATTAATTATAACCCGAATAATAAAGGAATAAACTCAGTTCGTATTGGAACAGCGGGGATGTTGGGAACTAATTTATTCGCTTTAGATCGCTTAGATTTATCGTTAACCAGCTCTTTTCACGGCGATTTACAACGTCAAGTAAGTCAATATTTACGCGGTTTGGCTAATGAAGAGGCTGCCGATAAAGTGGGGGTATTGGGTGAAAGATTACTGACTGCCGAGCAGTTACCTAAAGTGCTTTATAGTTTCACCTTATATGAAAAAAAGGACAATGTGAACTATGTTCGTGTGCAAACAGACAGTACTGATCAACCCTTTGATATTAATGAAGGCAGTAAACTTGAGCTAGGTTCAACAGCAAAATTACGTGTGCTAGCCACCTATTTGGATATCATTTCGGACCTGCACAAGCATTTTTCTACAATGACCTTGGCTGAGGTGCGTAAGATAGATGTCGAATCTAAAGACAAAATTACCCAGTGGGTGGTCAATTACTTAATTGAAACGCGGAGCCTCAATTTACCCCGTATGCTCGATGCCGCTTTACAGCGTACTTATTCAGCTTCTCCCTCTGAAAGGTTCTTCACTGGCGGTGGTTTACATGTGTTTAGTAATTTTAATAAGAAAGAAGATAGACGTAATCCCACGCTGTATGAGGCATTACAAGATTCAGTGAATTTACCGTTTGTGCGATTAATGCGCGATATTGTCAATTACAGTAGCAGTTATAATAATAAAGGCAGCATGGCGGAGCTATTACACAATGATAAGGACCCTCGTCGCGAAGAGTATCTAAAAGCGTTTGCTAAACGTGAAGGCAGTTCTTTTGTGCGGCGTTTTTATCGTAAATATGTGTCGTTGCCTGAAGATCAGCGCTTAGACCGTTTTTTTGATGGGGTTCGGGCTGAAGAGCATAAACTGACGGGCGCTTATAGGTATCTGAATCCAACTAAAAGCGTCCAGGATTTGAAGTTATTTTTGGCTGAAAAAATACCCGCTAAGCATTTTACTGATCGGCAGATCAACGCGTTATATAGCAAATACGGTCAAGATAAGTTCAATCTAGCTGATCAAGGTTATATTGCGCGGGTGCATCCTCTGGAATTATGGGTGCTGAAGTATTTAATGGATGATCCACAAGCAACGTTGAGCCAAGTATTAGAAGATAGTCAGCCGCAATTACAATCTGTTTATCGCTGGTTATTCAGAACTCGTCATCAAAATGCCCGCGATGTGCGTATTCAGGTGATGTTAGAAGTCGAAGCCTTTTTAAGTATCCATCAGCGCTGGGTGCGCATGGGCTATCCTTTTGATTTTATTGTACCTTCATTAGGCTCTGCTCTTGGCAGTTCCGGAGACCGTCCAGCAGCATTAGCGGAACTGATGGGGATTATTCAAAATGACGGTTATCGGGTACCGACAGTGAGAGTTGATGCATTACATTTTGCTAAGCAAACACCTTATGAAGTGAAATTAGTGAATTCTGAACCAACTGTTTCCCGAGCGTTGAATCCCGAAGTTGCTGCCGCTTTGAAAAGAGCGCTTGCTAATGTAGTTGCGGAGGGCACAGGGAGACGCTTAAACGGCGTTTTGCTTGATCAACAAAATATTCCTGTTGCTATTGGCGGGAAAACAGGGACAGGTGATAACCGAATCGCCACAGAAATTCGCAATGGTCGGAAGGTCGCTTCTACCGCGACAAACCGAACGGCGACGTTTGTGTTTTATTTAGGTGACAACTATTTCGGCACGTTAACTGCGTATGTTCCAGGGGCAAAGTCGGAGAATTTTAGTTTTACCTCTGCTTTACCGCTGCAAGTATTAAAAGGCATGATGCCGATCCTTCAGCCGCAATTATTTGGCGACGAACCTCTTTGTGGAGGCCAGAAAATTAA
>JBATHQ010000567.1:0-2131 GCA_049667005.1 Psychromonas sp. | reverse complement strand
GCTGACGTATTTATGGTTGCCGTGCCGACCCCTTTTATTCATAGTGATGATGATACTCATTACCCGGATCTGAGTTATATTGAATCTGCCGCTAATACAATTGCACCTGTACTTGAAAAAGGGAATTTGGTCATTCTTGAGTCTACATCACCAGTTGGGACAACTGAAAAATTAGCGGCTTGGCTTGCCAAAGCACGCCCGGATCTCTCTTTTCCACAACATAAAGGCGACGCTGCAGATATCAATATCGCGCATTGTCCTGAACGAGTATTACCAGGGTATGTTTTGCAGGAGTTGGTTTCTAATGATCGCGTGATTGGTGGAATGAGCAAAACCTGTAGTGCCCGAGCAGTCGAACTATACCGCACTTTCGTTCGCGGTGAATGCATCGTGACCAATGCCCGTACTGCTGAAATGGCTAAGCTCACTGAAAATTCATTCCGTGATGTGAATATTGCATTTGCTAATGAACTCTCTATTATTTGTGATAAATTAAAAATCAATGTCTGGGAACTTATAAAATTATCCAATCGCCACCCCCGCGTTAATATCTTGAATCCAGGACCTGGCGTTGGTGGACATTGTATTGCGGTTGACCCCTGGTTTATTGTTGACAGTTGCCCTAAAGAAGCACAACTTATCAAACAAGCGCGTTTGATCAATGATCACAAACCTCACTATGTTATTGAGCAAATAATGCACGCCGCAGATGAATTTAAGCGTCCTGTTATTGCTTGCTTGGGACTCGCATTTAAAGCAGACATTGATGATCTTCGAGAAAGCCCTGCACTGCACATTGTTGAATATCTTGCAGGTAAAAAAATCGGAAGATTAATTGCCGTAGAACCAAACATAAAATCATTACCAGCACATTTAACACAATTGGGAGTTGAATTTACCAGCTTAGAAACCGCTTTAGAGATTGCCAATGTCGTTGTGATACTGGTAGATCATCAAGAATTTAAAACAGCAGATAAAACTCAGTTTGCAACAAAAGTGGTTATCGATACACGCGGGGTATTATAGAACTTAGCAGCAAGAGAGAAAGGATAACGAAATGTCCATGATGGATTATTACTCAAAACTAACTCTGTTTGATTTTTTAATAGCTTGCGTAGAAATTGCACTTGCTTTGACTGCGCTAGTCAAAATAAAAAACATGAAAATAAAGCTTAGTTTTTTCCTGTGTGCCAGTTATTCTGCAATCTGGCATATTACTTTAAGTAACGATCTGTTTTTTAATTTAACATCCAGTTATCAATTTCAACTTATTGAAATACTCCGTTATACGGGGTGGTTTCTAGTTCTTATTTATTTGTTAATGTATTCGCTGGAAGCCCGACTCCCAACTCATTACTCCTTTGTAATTTACATTGTCATTATCTCAACTATGACGCTTTATATGATGAGTATAAACAAACCATTAATCTCTTTTTTACACCTACAATCGTGGCTTTATATAAAAATAGTCTTGTGTTTAATCGGCATCGTTATCGCAGAACAACTCCTCCGGCATAAAGATTCAAGCCGAATTAGTAAATTAGTCGCACTTGTCGCTATTACCCAACTTTCCTACGATATGCTAGTTTTTGCTAACTTATTACTATTTACCAACGAAAATGACAACCTTTGGTATGCAAGAGGAGCCATCAGTACAGCAACCTCGTTAATATTAGCACTTTCGATTGTTATTTATCCATTACAGCAACGCCAAGAGAGCCAGTTTAAACTATCTCGTTCCATTATTATCTTTAATACCAGCTTTATATTAGCGGGAATATTTTTAATATGTATGGCCTTATTGGGGGGAATAGTTAATTATTTTGATATTGAATGGGCAGAGGTATCACAAATACTAATTTATGTAATGTCACTATTTGCCATCGTCGCACTCTCATGCCTTGAGAAGTTTCGCTTATACATCACAGTCTGGATCAGTAAAAATTTCTTTGTTAATAAATATGATTATCACAAGCAATGGATAGAATTAGACTCTTTACTGTCACAGAAACGAGACGATAACAATGGCTATGAAATAGCACTTTCAGCGTTCACCACCTTATTTAATTGTCATAGTGGTGGTATTTGGCTTAAAGGTCGGCAGTTTTATTCTCCCGTTGCTTTAAAAAAC
>JBATHQ010000566.1:0-4029 GCA_049667005.1 Psychromonas sp. | reverse complement strand
CAACAAGTTTAAATTTATTCCAATGGCTGATACCAAGATGCGTGGACAGTTTATGATGCTCATCAGGGATAGATTGCAAAGACTGCAGTAATAAGCGTGTTGCAAAAGGTAAATTAAAAAAAACATGGGCGAGCAATATCCCGTTTAAACCATAAATGGAGAAGGGTAATGTCTGCTCCAACTTCAACAATAATTGCGCTATCAGACCACTATTGCCATAGATAGATAACAAACCAAAAACTCCGACTAATACGGGTAAAACCAGCGTTGTGGCAAATAACTTAAGTAAAAAAGGTTTGAGGAAAAAATGCCGCCGGGAAAGAGCATGGGCGACGGGGATAGCCAGACCGACACTTATAAGGGTTGATAAAAATGCTTGGTAAAAGCTGAATTGGGTCACATGGCGATAGTAGGGATCTTGCCAAAGGAGAGCAGGGTTTAAATCCGGCGCATAAAATAATAAAGCAGCAATTGCAGAAAAAACAAAAATACAGATAAACCCGGCAATGATTAAACCGGGCAAGGTAACTTTTTTTGAACGCATAATAAGGCGGTAGTTACTGAATCAGAGCACTCTGCCACTCTCTTATCCATGCTTTGCGGTTGCTGTCGACCTGCTCAGCTGTGAATGAAAAAGCATTTGCGGGTTTGCTGAGGTTTTTAAATCCGTCGGGAAGCACTACATCGGTAACCGGATACATCCAGTTTCCAGTCGGCATAAGCGATTGGAACTCATCACTGACAATAAATGCCATAAACTGATCCGCCAGTTTGGTATTTTTGCTCGTTTTAACTTTTGCAGCCACTTCCACCTGCAGGTAATGCCCTTCGGAAAAATCGGCAGCGGCATACTGATCATTACCTTCAGCAATAATATGATAGGCCGGCGAAGTAGAATAAGAAAGCACCATGTCGGCCTCCCCTTTTAAAAACATACTATAAGCTTCAGACCAACCTTTTGTCACCGTCACGGTTTTTTTGGCGAGTTGCTGCCAGGCGGCATCTGCCTTATCCCCATAAACCCATTTCATCCATAACATCAAACCCTGTCCCGGTGTCGAAGTGCGCGGATCCTGATAAATCACTTTAATATCCGGGTGTTGCTCAACCAGTTCGTGCAAACTTTTAGGCGGATTAAGCAAGGTTTTTTTATTATATACAAAAGCAAAATAACCATAATCAAAGGGCACAAAGGTACTATCAGTCCAGCCATCTTTCAGCTCAACCTGACTGGTATCGACCTGGTGCTCGGCTAATAATCCGGTCTTTTTGGCTTCCGCCATAAGGTTATTATCCAACCCTAACAAAATATCGGCTTTACTGTTTTTACCTTCTAAACGCAGTCGATTTAAAATTGAAACACCATCATCCAATGCTACAAATTCCAAATCACAACCACACTTCTTTTCAAAAGCCTGTTTAACGCCTGGACCGGGTCCCCACTCCGAAGCAAAGGAATCATAGGTATAAACCACTAATTTCTCAGCCGTTGCGGACATGGACATAAGGGTAGAAATAACAATCAAGGGAATATATTTGTTCACGATGCACTCCATCTATAATGTGAAAGAAGAAAATTGGGGAGCATATCATTGAAATAGTAGTGATAAGCTCAATTCCTACGCCAGTATTATCTGGTTCAGGTCTACGGGTTCTGTATTAAAAAACAATCTCAGCCTAAGCACCCCGTTGAGAATCATTATTGTATACTCAAAAGTGAATTGAATCACCAAAGCTTTTACTTCTTAGTCCTCCAGTCTTTGATCATAAGGCCAGCTTTGCGCTAATCTCGATAGGAAGAAAATATTTCCAGCAACCAATCGATAAACAACTGCGCTTTTAATGGTAAATTAGCCGATTTCGGGGTGAGTACGTAATAACTGTATGGGCTCTTAAAAGGGAGATTAAAGGGGATTACCAAACGGCCATCGGCTAGCTGTTCTTCGATAAAAAAACGCGGGATAAGCGCTATTCCCATGCCGTAAACCGCAGCCTGACTGAGCATATAAAAATGCTCGACACCAAATATTTTTTGCCCGGTTAAATTCACCCCGACCTCCTTTGACCAGTATGGCCATAATTCCGGACGAGTCGTATGCTTTAATAAGGTCAGCTTATTAATATCTTCTATTTTTTTTAGTTGTTTGCTCAATTGCGGTGCACAAACCAGGCAGAGATCTTCATCCATCAGTTTTATATAGTTCGCTTCTTTCGGCACGCTGGTCGCACTTCTAATCGCAATATCATAATGCCTTTTATCAAAATCAACTTTGAAATCACCAATTGAAAGATCAACATAAAGGTGCGGATAACGTTTTCTGAACTCCTCCATACGCGGTATAAGCCAGTTCATAGTGAGGCTGGGCAGTACATTAATCGCCAATGTCTGATCATGCATATGCTGTGATTTTATCTCATCACTCGCCTGCCTTATGGCCTGCAGCGCATTATATATTTTAGGCAGATATCGTTCACCGTCATCACTCAGCAGCAGCTTTTTATGCTGGCGTACAAACAAGGGTACCGACAAATATTCTTCTAATCCCCTTATCTGCTTACTGATTGCGCCATGCGTAACAAAAAGCTCGTTAGCCGCTTTGGTAAAACTTAAATGTCGGGCTGCAGATTCAAATGCCAACAAGGAGTTCAATGGTGGTAAATCAGAACGCATAATAATCCTAAAATCAAATAGCGTGAGAATATCTCACATTATTAAGAAAATAACTCGTTTGCGTAATTTATGCAAAGAAAGTGTAATGCAGGCAATTATCCATTTACCCACTGAAAAAGCTTACCCCATGACCATTGAACTCTCCTATGAAATTATCTCGCTGTTATTTGCAACAGCTGTGCTAGCCGGTTTTATCGATTCGATTGCTGGAGGTGGTGGTTTACTGACTATTCCAGCCTTAATGTGGGCGGGACTTCCGCCAGCAGCAGCCTTAGGAACCAATAAATTACAAGCTTGTGGCGGCAGTTTTTTTGCCAGTTTGTATTTTATACGTAAAGGAATGGTTAAAATTTCACAGATCAAACTGGCCATCTTTTGCGCTTTTATAGGTGCAGCCTTAGGTACAATTGCTGTACAGTTAGTTGATATCAAAATATTAGAAAGGTTATTGCCGCTTTTAATCTTAACGATTGGCGCCTATTTTCTTTTTTCTAAAAAGATCACTGAAGATGATCGCCAGCAGTTGCTGACACCGGGATTATTTGCTTTAACTGCCGCATTAACAGTGGGTTTATACGATGGTTTCTTTGGACCGGGAACCGGCAGTTTTTTTGCATTGGCATTTGTTTCATTATCCGGTTATGGTCTGTCCAAAGCCACCGCACATGCCAAAGTATTGAATTTTTCAACCAATATCGCATCGTTAATTTTCTTTGCGCTCGGTGGTAAGGTTATTTGGATGCTCGGTGCTATTATGCTGGTTGGCCAGGCTATAGGCGCAACACTTGGTTCGAGATTACTGCTAAACAAGGGCAGTAAGTTGATTAAACCATTGGTTGTGACCATGTCTGTCCTAATGAGCGTAAAACTGCTATCTAGCCAATATATGTTATTTTCCTAAGGGATCCAGAGCGTTAGCGGTTAACAACCCTAACATCTAAGCATAATTTGGCTCGCCGATTTTGCACCTTGAGGTAGCATGGGGATATACAATGTCACAAGCAAATAATAACGACACCCGGATTTGGTGGAAAGAAGCCGTTGTTTACCAGATCTATCCACGTAGCTTTATGGACTCAAATGGCGATGGTATTGGTGATCTCAACGGTATCACGCAACGCCTCGATTACCTTAAATTTTTGGGTGTTGATATCATCTGGATCTGCCCGATATTCGAATCACCCAATGATGATAATGGTTACGATATTAGTGATTATCAGAAGATCATGGCCGATTTCGGCAGCATGGCCGACTTTGACCGTCTGCTGGAAGAGGTGCATGCCCGTGGCATGAAGCTGATTCTGGATCTGGTGGTGAACCATACTTCCGATGAACATCCCTGGTTCGTCGAATCCAGC
>JBATHQ010000565.1:0-1605 GCA_049667005.1 Psychromonas sp. | reverse complement strand
GGCTTAATAACAGCATCTAAATTATCCAGTACCAAAGGCACTGCAGTAGATGTTTCATAATAGGAAAGCACCATATGATATTGATTAAGTTTCAATGACTTGACCATAGTAATGCGCAGTTTTTGAGTATCAATACCGATCGCTAATAAGGTAAAGTATTTGGCAATGGCAAAGTCCTCACAGTCTCCGCCATTCACACCGATAAATTCAACCGGGGTTGCCCAATAATTACTTTCCCCCCAGAGTTTCTGATCATCGACGAAATAGAGCATATTAAAAAAATTATTAACCCTGGTTAATTTTTCTTTATCGTTCAACTGCCCGCTTGACTGTAAAATAGTAAACCAGGCTCGCCCCCGTTTCGCCGCACGCTCTCCGTAATTTTGGGCAAGTGCATTGATAATTTTTTGTTCATTAAATAAAAACGAGCTAGATGCACATAAAATAGAAACACTTATCAATAACATTAAAAAACCGCATAAATATCGTGTCCTTCGCGGTTCAATTAGCATCTACAATCCCTATTATTGCTTTCGATCATCAACGCTGTAAATCGTCCATTTCATCCCTCTGCCCTGTATTTTAGCGCTGCTGAGCAGTGCGACGATACGGCGATTACGCGCATGGATAGACTCTGCGTCACCTTCAGCTAGTAGATGTTCAAAACCATAACCGACTGCTGTGATACGTTTTTTATCTATTGCAAAGCGGCTGACAAGAATCTCTTTAATCGCCTCAGCGCGCTGCCGTGACAAACGGCTATTATACTCTGCGCTGCCTTGCTTGCTGGTATGCCCTTCAATGGTCAGCTGAGTCTCAGGATATTCTTTCATGGTATTGGCCAAACCTTCAATTTCAGGCAGAAACTCTGCTGCAACTGAATAAGAGCCATTTTCGAAGTTGATCATTAACTCTTTTTCTAACACCTGAACGCTTGCAATACCGCAACCGTTATTATTTATCTGTTCGCCGACAACGGTATTCGGGCACTTGTCACGCGCTTCAATCACACCGTCACCTTCTGGATCACTCAAGTCATATTTCTGCAGCGTCGGATCTGCCGTCATATCGATAACCTGAGTGCTACAAGCGGAAACCGAAACCACTAAAAAAAACGCTAGTAAAGCTTTCATTGCGCTACTCCTCCTTCAAACTGTTTTTCACCCTGCCAACTAGATGGGCGTGTGACACGTAATGCATCAAGCAATACACCCATTGAATTTAAAATACGGTATTCCGCTGCTATTTCGGAAAATTCCGCCGCTAAGAAGTCTCTGCGCGCTTCATACAGTTCATTTTCGGTATCTAACAGATCCAGCAGAGTACGCTGGCCAATTTTAAACTGCTGCTTATAATCCGATTGCGTACTTTTGGCTGATTCTACGTGCATTTTTATATATTTTTTCTGCAGATTTAACTGCTCAAAGGCATTCCAGGAAAGCATAAAACTTTCTGTCACTTCTCGATGGGCTGCACGATTAAGCTCTTTCGCTTCATTCATTTTATAAGCCGTTTCTTTCGTGTAGGCCTGATCTTTGCCGCCGGCATAAAGGTTATAGGAAACCCGCACCATCGCCAACACTTCATTATTTTCACCGCCGACAC
>JBATHQ010000564.1:0-4057 GCA_049667005.1 Psychromonas sp. | reverse complement strand
TTACTCCTTTGTTAGCGGTGAACGGTAGCCATAATATTGGATAATGTTTTGCGCCTGCGGCGTCAGCATAAAATCCAAAAATGCTTGTGCCAACTCAGGTGAGCTGGAATGGCTTAGGCGGATTGCCTGTTGTACTAATGGTGCATGCAGTGTATCCGGGACAATCCAATAAGAGCCCGGCATCGGTTGATCCCCCCGGTGGATCAATGACAGACTGATAAAGCCAAGCTCTGCTGCCTGACTGTCAATATATTGAAAGGTTTGCAGCACATTTTTACCTTCAACAAACTTGTCGCTAAGCTGCTCAGTTAAGCCAAGCCTATGCAAAACCTCAATCGCTGCTTTACCGTGAACGCCCACTTTAGGATTGGGAAGGGCGAGGTGCTTAAAAGTATTGCTGCGTAAAATGGCCGGTGTTCCATCAATATTACCGTCTCTGGAGGACCATAATACTAATTGGCTAACGGCATAGCTGATCCGTGTGCCTTGAACGCCGAACCCTTGTTGTTCTAATCGTTGCGGTGCCTGACTATCTGCACTGATGAAAAGATCAAACGGGCCGCCTTCCTGAATCTGCGCGTAGAGCGCGCCAACCGAGGCATAAGAGGCTAAAACCTCCTGCCCGGTTTGTTGTGTAAATAATTTAATCAAGGGGTCCATCGCGGGTTTAAAACCACCGGCAACGCCAACAATCAGTGGCTGGGCACAACTGCTAAAACTAACCAGGCTGAGCCATAACAGGGTAAATCCTATTTGTAATAATTTCATAAAAAACTCCGTTATCTACTATGGGATATAGCGATTTGCAATGGCAGTGCCAATATGATCAAAAGATGCAGTATTGAGTTTATCTGTCTGATTTTAAGATGGTTGTTTAAAGTTTTTTGTTGGTTTTAAGTGATTTAACTATGGCGTGAGCAACAATAAAGAGACTATTTTGAGATAAAATGTTCGGTTGTATACAAGCCAACACAGCGACGTACTGGAAAAGGGCTGACTATCGCTGGATAGGGCGGTTTTCCTCACCTATAAAAGTTGGTATTGTCCTTGCTAGTTATATAACGAATCATGGTGAAAGGCTTTGTAAGATCTTTCTTTAAGGCTTGCAATCCAATCCATGACTGAACTAACTTACTATTCTGCGGCCACTATGCTGATTTCAGTAGGACCTTGAGGGTGAGTAAAACTGTGTTATCTTGTCGTTATATTGACAAGTAGATAGCGACAATGATGTAAATGCTACAAGAGATGCCGACTTACCTATAACACCTTTATTGATAAACGGATGGAGTAATAAATATGACGATCTTTAAACGAATATTGCTGATGACAATGCTACTGACCGCTGCTGCCGCAAAGGCTGTAGAGGTAAAAGTGGCCGTGGCTTCTAATTTCTATAAGCCCATGCAGCAACTAGCAAAAGAGTTTGAGCAAGCAACGGGCAATACGGTAATGCTTTCTGCTGGCTCAACGGGTACTTTATATGCGCAAATTAAAAATGGCGCGCCATTTGAGCTGTTTTTATCCGCTGATCAACTTCGCCCAATAGCGCTTGAAGAGGAAAAGCTAGCCATTAACGGTTCGCGTTTTACCTATGCTCAGGGGCAATTGGCATTTTGGTCGAAAAAACCGGGTTATAACACCGAGCAGGATTTTATCTCTGCGCTTTCTCAGAGCGAGCACATTGCTATTGCCAACCCTAAAAATGCCCCCTATGGCGCAGCAGCAATCGATATCATGAAAAAATTGAACGTCTATGAAAAGGCGCAGGGCAAAATTGTTGAAGGACATAATATTGGCCAAACCTACCAATATGTCAGCTCCGAAACCGTGACTTGTGGTTTTGTCGCTTTATCGCAGGTTTATCAGAACGGTAAACTCACAGAAGGCAGTGCCTGGCTGGTACCGGCTAGCCTCCACCGTCACTTGAAACAAGATGCAGTGCTTTTAAAACAGGGCGAAAACAGTGCAGCTGCGCAATCTTTACTGACATTTTTACAAAGTGAAGCGGCGAAAAAAACGATTCGTTCCTTTGGCTATAAGATTTAAAAACGGAGATTTTTGTTATGCTATATGAGATTGCACTGGATGATCAGGACTTGCTCGCTTTGTATCTGGAAGATGTGCCACTGGGTGATCTCACCACCTCAGCTTTGCAGTTAGAGACACAACAGGGGCGTATTGAATTTAGTGCCCGCTATGATATGTGTTGTTGTGCTGTAGAAGAGGTGGCTCGCCTGCTGACCTTAAAAGGGCTGACGGTTGAACTGCTCAAGCATTCAGGGCAGTGGGTTGGCGCTGGCACTTTGCTGCTGTCAGCCACAGGTAACAGTGCAACGGCTCTAGCCTGCTGGAAAATCTGTCAAAATTTGATGGAGTGGAGTGGGGGGATCGCCACGGCCAGCTACCAGCTGGTAAAAGCGGTCAAGCTGGTTAATCCTAAGGCGCATATTGCCTGCACACGTAAAAATACACCCGGCACTAAAAGGATGAGCGTCAAAGCGGTGCGCTGTGGTGGCGCTGCGCTACACCGCTTAGGCTTGTCCGAGAGTGTGCTGATCTTTGCTGAGCATTGTCAGTTTAGTGCTGCTACGCCAGCTGAATTGGTTCGCCGAGCCAAAGCTTACAGCCCGGAACTGAATACCACGGTAGAAGTTGATGCAATAGAAAAGGCATTGCTGTGGGCAGCCGCTGGCGTGGATCTCCTGCAGCTGGAGAAGTTTACTCCGGCGCAGGTTAAAGAGTGCCGACAACAACTCTCGCAACAAGGACACTTACCTCTGATTGCCGCGGCAGGCGGTGTGAACCCGGATAATGCTGCAGAGTATGCCGCTTGTGGGGCTGATCTGTTGGTCACGTCATGGCCCTATCAGGCCAGGCCGAAAGACATTCAAGTCAGGTTTTACCCGCTAGGAGATATGCATGTTTGAAACGAGTTTCAGCGTTGTCTGGCTGACCCTAAAGCTGGCCTTAATTGTTACTGTGATTCTGCTGTTAGTGGCTACGCCGCTGGCCTGGTGGTTGTCGCAAACCCAATCCCGCTATAAACCCGTTATCAGTGCTCTGTTTGCCGTGCCGCTGGTACTGCCGCCGACCGTGCTGGGCTTTTATCTGTTGTTATTATTGGGGCCTAACGGCCCTGTCGGACAGTTGTCCGAGGCGCTGGGATTGGGCAGCTTACCCTTTAGTTTTACCGGTATTGCCATTGCCTGCGCGGTGCACTCCTTTCCCTTTGTGATACAGCCGCTGCAAAATTCCTTTGAAGCGATTGGTAAGCGACCACTGGAAGTCGCTGCTACTTTAGGCGCCTCTTCCTGGGACTGTTTTTATAATGTCGTTATCCCGCTGGCACGCCCGGGATTTATCACCGCTATGGTGATGGGATTCTGCCATGCCATTGGTGAATTCGGGGTGGTACTGATGATTGGCGGTAATATTCCGGGGAAAACCCGAGTGTTATCGGTCGAGATCTATAACCATGTGGAGGCCATGGAATATGCTCAGGCGCATTGGCTAGCGGGGGGGATGATGGCCTTTTCATTCTTAGCTCTGTTACTTATCTACCTGGTTAACCACAAAGCAGCGCAAAGGAGTATGGCATGAGTCAATTACAAGCCCGCTTTCAGGTCGATCACGGTGATTTTCAACTGAATGTCGCATTTACGTTGCCTGATAAAGGCGTGACGGCATTGTTTGGGCCATCAGGCTCAGGCAAAACCTCTTGTTTGCGTGCCATAGCTGGGCTGGAACGCTTACCCAATAGTTTTTTTCAGATCGGTAACAAAGTGTGGCAGGATGAATCGCAGGGGATTTTTATTCCTGCCAATCAACGTGAAATTGGTTATGTATTTCAGGAAGCGAGTCTTTTCCCTCACCTTAATGTGCAACAAAATCTTGAATTTGGTTTAAAACGCTTAGCACCAGAGAAGCGTAAAGTTAAGCCTGACTCGGTGATTGAACTGCTCGGTATTGGCGCATTATTATCACGGCCACCGGCGGCGCTTTCTGGCGGAGAACGACAACGGGTTGCGATTGCGCGCGCACTGTTAAGGTCGCC
>JBATHQ010000563.1:0-5084 GCA_049667005.1 Psychromonas sp. | reverse complement strand
ACTTATCTTGGAAGAGGATTAAAAGAGCTTTCAAAGACTGATAAAAAGCATGACATCAAACGTGCAGACCGACTCTGTGGAAATACTTTTCTTCATTCTGAACGTATTGATTTTTATAAGTATATGACTGAATCCCTTATCGTAAATGAACGTCACCCATTACTTATTGTTGATTGGTCTCCGATAAATGGAAATGAAATATTTCAATTGTTACGAGTCAGTATTCCGATGGGCGGACGTGCTTTAACCATTTATGAAAAAACTTACGAAGAGAGCGAGCTGAATACTCGCGCAGCGCATCAAGAGTTGTTAAATGCAATTAAATATTGTCTACCAGAAGGCTGCCGACCAATCATCTTAGCTGACGCTATTTTTAAAACCCCTTGGTTTAAAGCAATTGAAAATATGGGGTGGTACTGGGTATGTAGAGTCAGAGGAAACGTTCAATTATCAATTGATGGCGAAAACTGGCAACGGAGTAGTGAATGGTTTGCATCTGCTAACAGCAAAGCAACCAGTTTAGGTCAGATTTATTTTAGCAAAACAACCAAGCATCCTTGTGTTGCAACACTTTACAAAGAGAGAAAAAAAGGCCGAATAAAGAAAAAATTACGTGGTGGAAAATCTCAATGCAGTACGGATAAATACCAAGAAAAAAAAGCAAAAGAGCCTTGGTTATTGATAAGTTGCCTTCCGCAAAAATGGGATAAAAACCCAAATACAGTAATGAAACTATATGCGACAAGAATGCAAATTGAAGAAGCTTTCAGAGATACAAAGAATGCTAAACTAGGCATCAGCCTTGAGTTTGCAAACTCTCGGACACCAGAGCGGTTTGACATATTGCTTCTTATTGGCGCACTCATTTTATATATTTTATGGTGTATTGGATTTGTAGCGGAGCAATTAAATTTTCATCGCTCATTGCAAGCTAATACAGTGAAAAACAGGCGTGTCTTATCACACATTTACCTCGGCCGAGAGGTTATTGACGATGAACGTTACAAAATAGATGATGAGTTTATTATTTGGGTTTTACATGAATTACCTAACCTGATTATACGGTTAGGTAATTTGTGGTTTTTGTGGGGAACCCTCAGGATTAAATCACTGGGCATCCTAAAAATTTTCTAGAATCTCCTTTAAAATACACCATTGTTATGAGGTATTTCACTTTGTGGTGGAACCTGTTGCACTACATCCCAATGCTCTACTAACTTACCTTCACGAATACGAAGTATATCGACAACTGCTGTTACACCTTGTGAGCTGGTCACTTTAGAGAATACGAAAACTAAATCATTTTGAGGTAAAACGTGTTGAATGTCGTAACATAGATTTGCTATTTTTCCTTCAGCGAAGGCCTTTTTCACAGGCTCGATGCCATCGGCAATTAAAGGGTTATGTTGAATATAGTCTTTCGCTACAAGCTTATCTAATGCTTTGTTTAAATTTCCTTTATTGAAGGCTTGATTTAAAAATTTGATGGCGATTCTAGCATTCTTCTGTTCAGTTCTATTATTATAGTCGACAGGATTATCTGTAAATTGTTTGGCCGCTGTAATTTCACTTCGTCCTGAAGCTGTTGAACTGGATAGTGCTTGTCTGATATCCCAGTGTTCAGTGTATTTTCCATTTTCATCAAACTTCATTAAATCAATGATCTTGCTTGAAGGTGTTCCATCGCCGCGGTTAACTTCTCTGAACATAACAAGAAAATCACCGGAATCAAGGAATCCTTCCTTGCCCATCCATGGAATAATCTTAGTTGAGAATCCTTCTGGACGATTAATAAGGAGATCCCAGATTGGCTTCCAACCATCCTTGAAATCTGGACTATGTTGAATGTATGGGTTTGTTGCAGCGGCCATAAAAGCATCAAAATCATTCATTGCTGCTGCTTTGAAAGCTGATTTTAACGTATTACGTGAACGGTCTCCAAATTCGTGACCTTGGCCAATAACAACGTCACGATCTATCTGACACATCTGATTTGTTTTTTGCAGGCTTTCCTGAGAGGTGTTGCTTGCTGGCGGTGCATTATTACTGCAAGCTGCTAGTACTAATGTGGCTAATAGTGCCAAACCATTTTTACCTATAATTTTTGAGTTTTTTATCATTTTTATGATCCTTTTTGCTTGAATTATATTGTGTGGCTTTATGTGTTTATCCAACACATTTATACAAGAAACCTGTAAAAAGGCAGGAGTAGATTGTAAAAAATGCCCAGTGTGTTTGGATTTTCGTTATCTATGATTTAGCTAACGCGAAGTTAAACCGACAAATTAAAAGCTGTAACGAAGACCTAGATTAACCTCTTGGATCAGATAACTGTCGTTCACCCAACGGTCACCAAAACTATCTTTCTTGGTTGCTACTTC
Source organism: Psychromonas sp. (assembly GCA_049667005.1). Taxonomy (GTDB): domain Bacteria; phylum Pseudomonadota; class Gammaproteobacteria; order Enterobacterales; family Psychromonadaceae; genus Psychromonas. Next base: position 2,703 of record JBATHQ010000563.1, on the reverse strand, counting down.
GCCCAGACTTTGAATCTGATACTCAGTGAAAACCGCCCATTCAGAGGTCAACTCGTAAGAGGCTCCTGCACCTACATTCCAAGTTACTTCCGTTGATGTTTTTTTACCATATGGGTAATCTGCGCTACCAAAAGCTACTTCTAAGTCTGGTACGTTAAAATCAGCTTTATAGCTATTACGCGAAAAACCAACGCCAGCTTTTACATATGGAGTGAATTTTGTACTGTTTGCAAAGTCGTAAAACATATCCACTGTAAGCGAATCACTCTTTAGTTCGTCGGTAAACGTACCAGCAGATGGTGTACCTAAACCTGTTAAAGCAGTTTTGGTACCATCAGATTCATTTTCTTTATGTGAGTAGCGAGTTTCAAAACGAACATTCTCACTATATTGGTAACCCAGACCCAGCGTATAGCTTTCACCTGTATCGTTACCGAACCCCTTAAAGTTAACGACATTACCTTCACCATCAACGGTATCACCGTAGTTTATACCTACTGATCCTGTTGCGTAGAGTCCGTTATCAGCAGCGAATGCTGGGGTTGCACAAAGTGCCGTTAGCAGAATTAAAGACTTTTTCATGTTAATATTTCCTAGTTCGTTCGTTATTTTTATTGTGGTCAAGTATAAAGATTTGTTTATAATGTGAGAATACAAGATAAACGAATTACATTGTCCTGAAATCATAAGCAATATAGGGTAAGTATCTGATATGTTTGAGTATATTAAGTCGATGGTAGTCTTTACTGTCGTGGTGGAAGTGGGATCTTTTCGCAAAGCAGCCACTAACTTATCACTTTCCCCATCGGTTGTGAGTCAGTACATTAACAAGCTAGAATCACACCTTGGTGCGCCGCTCTTTTATCGATCCACTCGGAAACTGTCATTAACGGATTACGGTAAGCGACTTTATCCAAATTCGCGGCAAATGATGCTGTTAGCAGAAACTGGACTGAATGATCTCAGACAGGGACATGGCAAGGTTACGGGTAAATTAAATATTACTCTTCCAGCTAATCTGATGAATATTTCCGTCGCAAAAACGTTTGCAGACTTTTGTGAGGAGTTCCCCCATATAGAGCTCAGCGTAAACGTTGATAACCGAAGACATAATATGATTGAAGAAGGTATTGACCTTGCGATCCGGGTTGGATGGCTGGAAGACTCTAATCTAAAAGCTAAAAAGATTATGGATATCAAAAGGGTTATTTGTGCTAGCAGAAAATATCTGTCTAGGGCTGATATAATAAAAGAGCCAAAGGATTTAGAATCTCATAATTGGGTAAAAACAGAGTTGCTCTTGTCATCGGTTGAACTAAAGAATGCGAAACTTGGTAAGACAGAAATATTCAATGTGAAAAAAGGGATATCAATGAAGGGGGCGAATGTATCTAAAGAGATGATGTTGGCTGATTTTGGACTTTCGTTAGGGCCTCGTTTTTTAGTGCAATCCGAACTACAAAATGGAGAGTTAATTGAGGTTCTTCCTGATTGGCAGGCGCAAACCCCTGGTATGTATTTTGTGTGGGTAGATAACACCGTAAAGAATCCACTGATTAATTACTTTACTGACTTTTCACTTGAAAGGTTACGAAATGCACTAGCGACTGTTTAGGCTAGATTCGTTTTTGATTTGTGCTGTTTCCCTTATTAGTTACCAGGCGGAGGTAATTGGAGAGAGTAAAATGGGGCAATCGAACTGTTAAATCATTATCTTACTATTGTTTTCGTTCGAATTTTACGAATATAAAGTTGTAATCAAGGAATTAAAACGAAGACAATATTTTCCATTATGTTATCTAAATGAAATAGTTGTCTCGTTGGGAGAGCAAGACTAAGGTGATTTAAGTGATTTAAGTGATTTAAGTGATTTAAGTGATTTAAGTGATTGTAAGTTTGTGGTAGTACAAGCTATTCCATAGAGCTATGGCCGGCAGGATATTTACACCAATTACCTCGCAATTTAAAATACAGCTGATTGATAGGACTATACATTCAGATTATTAATCATGGTTTGAATGACCTCTTCGAAGGTTGCTAATTCTTCTTTAGAGAGTCCCTGTTGCATCCGTTTGCTGATCACAATATCTTCTTGATGAACTTTATCAATCACCTCACGTCCTGATTCTGTCAGCACTAATAGCTTACTGCGTTTGTCGGCTTCATTCGGCTTTCTTTCAATCCATCCTTTTCTAAGCATATCTTTGATTAATATTGATATTTGTGATTTATCGCGACCCAATCCCTGCACAATATCATTTGCTGTACAGATTGGTATTTCCGCAATAATTCTTAAACAATGGACATGCATTGCATTGATATTTAATGATTTTGCATCAATCGCACTACGCATTTCTGTGCGATAACTTTGTATCAAAGTAAACAAATACTTACTGGTTAAATTATTCATTAAGGATCTTTTTTAATTTAAGAATGATTGACAACATCAACCATATAAGTATAGTTAATTTTATCAACTAAGTGTTGTGGTGTAAAGAAGGCAGTACAGCAGTAAAGTCAACAAACTGTAGACCATCATGTTGCTAGTATATGTTCATATTATGGGATAGAGAAGATGGGAATTGTCAAACCAACCAATAAAACAGTGGAAAGCTTTAAGGGACTGCACCTGTATCACACTGAGTTTTCCAATTGTTCAATGCGTGTCAGAATCGCCCTGGAAGAGAAAGGACTGGATTGGAC
>JBATHQ010000562.1:0-1853 GCA_049667005.1 Psychromonas sp. | reverse complement strand
GACTTTTACAGCCATGATCTCTGGCGGTTTGCGCCAACTGTTCCGGCATGGCGGTATCGCAAAGCGTGTCTACTTCGCGTGATTTACTGATCTCCCAATTCTGGCAGAATTGACAGGAAAGATTACAACCTGCGGTGCCAAATGAGAGCACTTTAGTACCGGGATAAAAGTGGTTGAGCGGTTTTTTCTCAATCGGATCAATACAAAAACCCGAAGAGCGACCGTAGCTGGTGAGTACTATTTTACCGTGATGGTTCATGCGCACATAGCAGATACCGCGCTTACCCTCCCGAAGGTGACAATGGTGAGGGCACAGATCACAGGTGACCAGTTCCTCCTGCAGACCTTTGCCCTGCTCTTTATGCCAATATCGGGTAGGAAAAAATTCAACCGGTTGCTTGCCCATAACTTCTCCGCAAAGTTTGCCGTGATAACTAGAAGTATAGTTTATTTAACATAACCGGCGATACAAAGGCTGGCGCAGAAGTCAGAGGTATCCGTTCAAGCTATCTTGCTTTTACCTGCCGATTTCAACCTGCAGTAACTGAGTTAACAGATCCGCCTCATCTTTACTGATGTCTATATTTGGCATCTTCCCGGACGCTAACCAAAAGCAGTCACCGTCATTCTGCACCGTGACCTGATGAGGTTTGCACATCACTTCAACTCTACCGGTCTTGATATTGACCACTTCAGTACCCAGTTTATCTCCCAAACTATTTGTTACCATCACCATTAAACCCGGTGCGATAAATTGCGCTTCATTCCATAAATACTCCATTCAGCCCCCTTTTATTCTATATTCGAACTTCCTCACCATATTTGACAATATGGGTGGTTTTATGCAGCCGCTCTTCAATAACCCGTTTAAAAGTCGCCTGCTGATTAGGTTCACCATGTATTAAAAACACCTTATCAAGTTTATCAAAATCAGCCATCCAGGCTAACAGATTGCTTTGATCGGCATGCGCTGAAAAGCCGTTGATCATGTGTATCTTGGCATTCACTTTTATACTTTCGTGGTAAAGCTGGATAGACTCCGCGCCATCGATCATTTGCCGTCCCAGCGTGCCTTCCACCTGATATCCAACAAATATTACACTGTTACGCTCATCCCATAGTCGGTGTTTAAAGTGATGCAGAATTCGCCCACCGGTACACATTCCGCTTCCTGCGATAATAACGCAGCCGCTTTCCTGCTCATTAATCAGCATTGAATCCTGGTTTTTAAGCGAGTATTGCAGATAGGGAAAGTCAAACACAGTGCCGTCACGCTGCAGCAGTTTATCTGCCGAATCGTTTAATTGATTATGATAATTGGTATAGATTTGCGTAGCACGTATCGCCATCGGGGAGTCTAAATACACCTTACAGACGGGAAGTTCATCATCGTAATACATCTGCTTAAGCAGCAATAAAATCTCCTGCGTCCGCTCAATGGCAAAGGAGGGGATCAGTACATTCCCCTGATTGTTTAAGGTGTTGATCAAGATCTCTTTAAACTCTTTGACGGTTTCCTGCAAGCCGCGGTGGTCACGATCTCCATAGGTCGATTCAATATATAGTGCATCCGTTGCTTTAACCGGGGTCGGTGGCGGCATGATTAAATCATCACGGCCACCTAAATCACCGCTGAAAACCACCGATTTTGATACGCCCTCTTCGACAAACTCAATTTGAACAGTTGCCGAACCGAGAATATGCCCGGCATTTCTAAAGGTGACTTTTACATCGGGTGCAATTTGAATGGCTTTATCGTAATGAGCATATTGAATCGTTAAATCAAATACGGCTTGAGCATCGTCAGAGGTATAGATAGGCGGGCGAACTGTTTTTTCATGACCGGATCTTTT
>JBATHQ010000561.1:0-1952 GCA_049667005.1 Psychromonas sp. | reverse complement strand
GCCCTGCAGGAATAGAAGCCAGGTCATTTATTGAAGCCCCCTTCTCTTGTTTATTTAATAATATAACTCATCGAAGTTTAACCGTCCCAAATTAACTATTTTTTCAATATGACAAACATGTCATCTTTGTGTTGGTTTGTGGTCATCAACTAAGGCGTATTCTTACTCCATCGAAAACAAACAGAATAACTTATTAAACAAGGGTGAAAATATGAAAACAGTTAAAGCAACATTATTAGCAGCAGCGATGGTTATCTTAAGTACAAATGCTTTTGCAAGCTCAGCCGTTTATGGTGATTACAGCGTACATCGCAGCAATAAAAGCATCAAAACAGCCACAGTAGAAACTAAAGAAGCCGCTTATCAACTTGGCCTGGAAAAATTAAATGATTTGAAAGACGATTCCAGCGCTGAATTAAGCAATGAATTAGCCTTAGCGTTAGGATCTTATAAAGAAAAAAACAGTGTTAGCTTAGATGATGGCGCTTATATCACACTGCAGGAGATGATGAATGAACAGGGCCAGGTTGTTTACACCGGTCTGGTAAATGTCACTTACAGCTATTCTCAAGCTAATTAATCAAGCCTTATATTTTAAAACCAACAACCCAGCCTGATGTTTCAGCTGGGTTGTTCGTTTGCATAACAAAGAACAACAAATAATATATCACTTTCCCCTTTATAAACTCCCCTATTCACGGAATTGAACAGTGACCCAGTACCTTGGTGACTGACAAATTTTGATACCAATTATTAAATACAAGGTCAAATTCAGTAAACTTCACCTTACCAAATAGATGATTTTTATATTTTTTACAGACGGATTCCAGTTTGCTTGCATCTTTGATGGGAGAACAAAAACGAATAGCTGTTATATGTGCTGTTTTTAGCCTGTAACGACTATCTATGCTTGAGCATAATCCGGATATTTCAAATTGTTTGCGCAGATTTTGGCGCAGTTGATCTAAACCATTCCCAACAGGAAACCCTTGTATAACAATACATGAAGGTGAAGCTGTGACACCTTGAAATCTGATTTCGATGGGATCGATGCCTTTAAATGATTTATAAAAAACGTCGGCATATTTAATGGGATTGATATCTGCAAGCTCAAAACCCGCAATACATGTAATTATTGATAAAACGGTTAAATGCAACTCATCAATTGGATGGTAGTATTGTTGCGGTTCGATCAACTGTATTTGCCGAAGAAACAACGCTATTTCGCGGCTAACAAGTTTATTATTTGATTCAAGGTAGGCCAATGCAGTAATGCCACGACGCGTATCGTCTGCACAACCAATGAAAGGGTCGAGTAGATATTGATTGTGTTTCAGCGCAGAGCAAAAGCTAACCCACATTTCATCATAAATGGCTTGAATCATACTCATCCTGCATTACTTTCACCCCGTTAATCTGCTGATAATGCAATGAATACCACACTATAGCGTTCTGCTTTGTCAGAACTTGATTTACGATACGCTAACAAACATTACACCAAAACCTGTCAATTGAACTAAAAATGGTTTTTTCGCCACATCCTGATGCAAAACAGTAAACAAAAGCACAATAAGGGGTATTAATAGACAAACGATTCACCAAATAATACTTGCTTTGTATGATTCGATTAAAAATAGTACCCCACCAATAACAAAGATTAAAATACCTACAAATGTTCAAGCACTAGTCACAGCCCAAGAAGACGACGACAGCAACAATTACAAGAATCTCAACACCTATAAGGATTACAACAGCAGTCGCTTCCACCATACCACTTATTCCACCAGTGAGGTGTCGGTATAATTGCAGCAACTAATGCAATGTTCAATTCGGGCGAAGATAGTTTTTTAATAACCCTTTCCAACTTTTCCGCCAGTTCACCTTTGACGATTATATTTTGAACATTGCCCGATTCTTTAGCTACTTTAAGATCATCTTTTTCTCTAACTATT
>JBATHQ010000560.1:0-2418 GCA_049667005.1 Psychromonas sp. | reverse complement strand
TTATTGATCGATCAAAAATTGCGTCAGACTAAAATTATCACCCGCACCTATTTTTGGACGCGCTGTCTGGTTACGTTGATCGTTATTTCATCTCTTATCATTTCCGGAATATACGCATAACCAATATAACTACGGGCTGTTTATCTTTCGTGGTTATTTTCGAACAACAATTTCGAACAACTATCAACCACGAAGGATAAACAGACCCTAAATTGATATCATTTAAGTGAACGTAAAAACAGTCCGAGTCCACCAACAGCAAGCACCAGAATAACAATAAGATCAAATGATGTCATGGTACGTAAGCTAAAACGAACCGTTGCGATAACACCAAATATTAATGCGCTAATAGAGCCGATTGATAGTATCCAACCGAAAATGTTTTTGGCGTTGAAAAAAATCATGCCAATGCCAAAAATAAACGGCACCATAACCATCCCGCCGGTTATGTTGAAACTGTTTCCCATCACATTATAATTATATAATCGAGAGCCTAAACCAAAACTTGAGGTCACAGTGATGGCGTTCAAGAGCAAATAAAAACCACCGCACATCATTATCAAGCCTATAAAAAAGTGACCAATCCCGCCTGAACTTCCACCAGCACCATTCATGTTCTTTCCCTCTCTTCATCCCTAAACTTACCATTAAACTTATACCACCAATTTTAAATCAAGGCTATCTTGCTGTGGTATTAGGATAACTTCCCTCCCCTTTTTAGCTGTTTATTGTTCACCTTTTATACCAATAGCGTTGCATCTCATAATATAAAAATGAGGCTGTCCACGTTATCAATAGCAGTCCAGTTAAAGATTCAAGACCGACAAGAAGCCTTATATTTCCACGCGGTTGAATATCTCCAAACCCTAACGTGGTAAATGTAGTAAAAGAAAAATAAACACAATCGAGCAGTGAACCATCAAAGTTGCCCTCTAAATACCCTGTTTCGTGTATCTGCGGCATAAAATAATAAGCAATAGCAAAAAGCCATATCTCAATGGTATGGGCAATTAAAGCCCCAAAAACACCAACAACGATTCTTAAGCGGTGTTTTATTTTCATTTTCGGAATAGCAAGCGATATGCGATACAAGAACTCATAGTGAATCAGCACCGCCAGCGTAATAATAAAAACATTTACCAGAACCCCGAGTCCAACCATATCTATACCCATGATAATTTAACAAACGATTCATTTAAATATAGAATATTTTGTCGTTAAAATGGCACAACGTTTTATAGTTTGCCCGCTAAAAATACAGACACATAAAACTGAAACTGAAACTGATTTTACTAACTTACCTGATTTTTTCCGTTAAAATAGAAAATTCCTTGTGCATCTGAACATTGTTAAACGGCACCAATTCAGGAGCCTGCAGCGCCATAATTTTATCAAACAGTTGATTGCTGGCGTTGATTGAATTAAGCACCTGCGAGGACATAGTTACTGTATTCAGTGTATTTACGGCCACTTTGTAATCTTCAAAAAGAAGCGCATGTGCTGTAGACATATTATTCAAATCACTTCTCAAATTAACTTTGTATAACTCAATCGCTTTAAGGGTTGTACGCTGGCTTTTTAAATTTAACGCATACATATCGCGGTGTTTTTCCTGCGCGTTACGCTGCTCTTTTTCCGTCGTTGTTATTAAGCTCTGCTGCTTTTGTCGTAAATCATTAATGCGCGGAATGTAAAGAGATCTCAGACCTTCTAAATATCGTTCCTGAATATGTAACTGCAGCTCCATTACCCATAAGATCAGACGCCAGCTTGAGCTCAGCAGCATCTTTACAAATGAACGCAGAATACACTAAATTAAATTGTTTTTTTAGAGGCGCCGGCAAATGAGGTGCCGCTTGTTGCCGTGATGAAAGTAACATTTCGCTAATTGATGATCTATTCAGATATGAAAAACTGCATCTGTTTTGCAGATTGTAAAATTATCGATATTAATTTATTTGATCTTTTTCAGTGCACATTTACATAAGCCCCCTGTCAGCGCTTTGCACTTTTCACAGGGTTTATCTTTATAGGGGGTTGAAGCGAACTCTGATAAATCAGCCGCCTGACTTTTATCCCTTGAAAAATTCTTTACAGCAGACTCAACCAGAGATAAGTACTCTTTCTCTTTGGACTTTTTTTCCTTTTTATTTTTAACCTTGTTTTTCAACCCAGACATATAGACTCTCTATATTTACGCAAATACAAATAGGAACCGTTATCATTTAACTAAAGTTTAACTCCTAAACAGGTAAATCACCAATAAATCTTCTTAATTATTACATCCATTTTGTTTGTAACTGTTATACTCGCCGCCAATTAAAAATTTCAAAAAATATAAGATGGTGATGTAAATGAGTGTTGATGCAATAGGTTTGTCTGCTGAGTTATTAAAAGCGGTAAAAGCGTGTGGTTATA
>JBATHQ010000559.1:0-1743 GCA_049667005.1 Psychromonas sp. | reverse complement strand
GTGCTTAAACCAGTAGGGATAAAAAATTTGCTGCAGCGCCAGCAATAATAACGCAATCGCGGTGACGCCCATACCAAGACGATATAATGTGATAGATAATTTATCCCAACGGTCTAATCGTGCTTTTACCTGCGGATCTGCCATGCCTAAACCTCGATTAAAAAAATAGCGGACAACGAAGAAATAATTGACGGATTTTTCGTTGTTTGTTATGAGTATGTAATAATATTCATTATTCCAAATAGCTTATTAAGAGTATGTAATAATATTCATTATTCCAGATAGCTTGTTAAGAGTATGTAATAATATCCATTCTTCCAAATAGTTTGTTACAGAAAGTAGAGAGTAAAGATGAGCAGCATTGAAATCCGTGGCGCCAAAACCCACAACCTGAAAAATATAGATCTCTCTATTCCACGCGATAAGCTGATTGTTATTACCGGACTTTCAGGATCCGGAAAATCATCATTGGCTTTTGATACCCTGTATGCCGAAGGGCAACGCCGTTACGTTGAGTCTCTTTCTGCCTATGCTCGGCAGTTTCTTTCAATAATGGAAAAACCGGATGTTGAGCATATTGAAGGTTTATCACCGGCTATCTCTATTGAGCAGAAATCAACCTCTCATAACCCCCGTTCGACGGTCGGCACGATCACCGAAATTTACGATTATCTGCGCCTTCTGTTTGCCCGTATCGGCGATCCGCGCTGTCCGACCCATAATGTCACGTTGAATGCGCAAACGGTCAGTCAAATGGTCGATGAAATTTTAAGTAATCCGAGCGGCAGTAAAATGATGCTGCTGGCACCGATCATCAAAGAGCGCAAAGGTGAACATGTTAAAACCTTTGCCAGCCTCGCAGCACAAGGGTTTTTACGGGCGCGTATTGATGGCGATATCTGTGATTTAAGTGATCCACCTACATTGGAGTTGCATAAAAAACATACCATAGAAGTGGTTGTGGACCGCTTCAAAGTGCGTGATGACTTAAAACAACGTCTGGCGGAGTCTATTGAAACGACGCTGAAATTAAGTAACGGCTCTGCCGTCGTTGCCTTTATGGATGAAGATAAACCCGAACAAATTTTTTCGGCTAACTTTGCCTGTCCGCACTGTGGTTACAGTATTAGCGAGTTAGAGCCGCGCATATTTTCATTCAATAATCCAGCCGGAGCCTGCACCACCTGTGATGGACTGGGCATCGAACAATATTTTGATCCTAAATTGGTGGTGAACAACCCGGCATTAAGCCTGGCGGATGGTGCCATTGATGGCTGGAGCAGCAAATCTAACTATTATTTCCAAATGTTAGTCGCGGTTTGTGAGCATTATGGTTTTTCAGTTGATACCCCCTTCAGTGAACTCAATAAACAACAGCAGAATATTATTCTGCATGGCTCAGGAAAAGACAAAGTCAGCTTTTTATACAGTAATGATAAAGGTGATATCGTTTCCCGCTTACATGCTTTTGAAGGTGTTATTCCCAACCGCACACGTCGCTACCGCGAAACAGAATCCAGTGCGATGCGCGAATACCTGGCTAAATATATGAATCGTCAGCCATGCTCTGCGTGTCACGGATCGCGTTTAAAAGATTCCTCGCGCCATGTCTTTATTAATGATGTGAACCTGCCTTATATCTCTCAGTTATCGATTGCTGATGCGCAGTCTTTTTTCGCCAATATCAAACTGCAGGGACAAAAAGCCAAAATAGCCGAAAAAATTCTAAAAGAGATTTTAGAG
>JBATHQ010000558.1:0-1642 GCA_049667005.1 Psychromonas sp. | reverse complement strand
ATTTTTTAATGTATTATGTGGTCATATGTCAATTGTTGGGCCCAGACCTCACGCGGTTGCTCACAATGAAGAGTATCGTCGTAAAGTGGAACTTTATATGCTTAGACATAAAGTAAAGCCTGGCGTGACTGGTTGGGCTCAGATTAATGGTTGGCGTGGAGAGACTGATACACTGGAGAAAATGCAAAAAAGAGTGGAATTTGATCTCTACTATTTACAAAACTGGTCGATATGGCTGGATATAAAAATTATATTTTTAACTATATTTAAAGGTTTTACTAATCCTAATGCTTATTGATAAAGAATAAAAGTTAACCACGATAAAATAATATCGTTACCTAATACCATAAAACCAAACCTGCTCAAAATTCACGCTATGCCATGTTCAATATCTGGTATATACACTAAGGTAATTGCATTCCTCTTGCTGAAGCCGATATCAACAGGTATATGGGATCCTATCCAATCTAGGCGAATAGATAATCAATTTTACTGGTTAAAACAATCATAAAAAATAATCCACCGAAAAGACTATCATCTCTTGTGCGTACCTCTCTTTACAAACAAACTCACTGTAACGGCTTCGGAAGGGGAGTCGACTCATTAATTCTTTTTTGAAAAGTTACAGGCAATATCGTCAGGTTAAAAAACAGTGTATTATCTGCCCCTTATTGGTACGTTGTTTTTGATCATCTTTTTAATCTAAGGTTTTGTAAATGAGACATTTTTTTGGAATTTTTTTACGTGGTTTGGCAATGGGGGCCGCGGATGTTGTGCCCGGCGTTTCCGGTGGCACAATTGCTTTTATTACCGGCATCTATTCTGAGTTGCTGCATAGTCTCAGCCGTTTTAATCTGCAGTTAATCAGCACATTAAAAAACCAGGGTATTAGCGCGGCATGGCGTCATGTCAACGGGAACTTCCTGCTTAGCCTGGGTTTGGGGATACTTACCAGTATCCTCTCTTTAGCACGTATTATTATCTATTTGTTAGACCATCAACCATTGTTAGTCTGGTCTTTTTTCTTTGGTCTTATTCTTGCTTCGAGCATCTTTGTGGTGCGGCAGATGCGCGGTTGGAGATGGGACGGGATCCTGCTATTGCTGATTGGTATAGCGTTGGCCGTTGCCATTGGGCAGTTACGTCCGGCTGAAGTTGTTGCGAGTCATGCGTATATCTTTATGGCCGGTGCGATTGCCATCTGTGCAATGATCTTACCCGGTATTTCCGGCAGTTTTATTCTTTTATTACTAGGTGTTTATGGCCATGTAATAGGCGCGGTTAAATCACTTGAATTAACCACGTTGATCTTCTTTGCTGGCGGTTGCGTGATCGGATTACTGTCCTTCGTGAGAGTGTTAACCTGGTTATTAGATAACTATCATCAGCGTGTTATTGCACTGTTGGCCGGCTTTATTGCCGGATCTTTATATTTGGTTTGGCCCTGGAAAGAGGTGTTATCTGTTTATACCGATTCACATGGCATTGCAAAACCCCTAACACAAGCCAATGTGCTACCGGCCAAGTTTGAGTTGATAACCGGGCAATCGTCACAGCTTGTTGCCTGTGTGCTGTTAATGTTATTAGGGTTGGTGGTGGTTTTTGCCCTTGAAAAGTTTGGAGAGAAAAAAGCATAACTTAG
>JBATHQ010000557.1:0-11924 GCA_049667005.1 Psychromonas sp. | reverse complement strand
CTTGCCGTGGCATGCTATTACGTTGCTATCGTTAGCGTATTTGACTGGTTTATCCACCGTATCGAAAAATGGTTTGATGTGACCAATAAGAAGGCCGTTGCCACTTCAGATTCGGAATTGACATTAGCACAAGCTCCGCAAAGTTACACGATAACGCCAGCCCAAGTGCGAGGTGCCACCCCGATAGTTACACTGTCAGGCGTGAAGAAATCTTATGGTAACAAGGAAGTATTAAAGGGCATTAATTTAAAAATCAAAAAAGGCGAAGTGATATCAATCATCGGTCCATCCGGGTCTGGCAAAACAACCCTGATCCGTACCATTAACGGCATGGAAATGCTTAATGAAGGCGCGATAATTATTGAGGGAAATTCTTTCCTAGATCCAACACCGACGGGTAGACCGGGTAAAGATTACTACAAACATATTCATAAAATAGGAATGGTTTTTCAGGGATTTAACCTGTTCCCTCATAAAACAGTGTTAGAAAATATCATGATGGCGCCGCTTTACCACAAGCGTGGCAGCGAACAAGAGATCAAACACTTGGGTGTCGCTCTGTTGGATAAAGTAGGATTAATTGAACATGCTCATAAATATCCGCACCAGCTATCCGGTGGCCAACAACAACGTGTTGCGATTGCCCGTGCGCTGGCGATGAAACCGGATATCATGCTCTTTGATGAACCGACTTCAGCACTGGATCCGGAGTTGGTCGGTGACGTACTTAAAGTTATTGAGCAACTTGCCAAGGAAGGAATGACCATGGTGATTGTCACCCATGAAATGCAATTTGCCTTTAAAGTTTCTGAGCGCGTTGTATTTATGGAAGATGGTGAAATTAAAGCAGCAGATAAGCCGAATGTGTTACTTCAATCCAGCGACCCGAGATTAACGCAATTTTTATCAAATCAACAGCATGCACTAAGTCAAATAGAGGATAACAATGTTCTCAGTTAAGCTTGATAAGCAATACGACCATCTGCCAGCCTTTGAAAGGGTCACCAACCTGCTTAGAGACGAGATGATATCCGGCAAGATCACTGTCGGACAGACCTTGGGAGAGCTTGACTTATCAGAGCGCCTTCAAGCATCAAGAAACACGATCCGAGAAGCACTGCGTCAGTTGTTATGCGAAGGTCTTGTCGATTATCAACGCAATAAAGGTGTGACCGTCAGAATGCTAGATCGCTGCGATGTGAAAGATATCTATACGGTGCGCAGAACATTGGAGTTGCAGGCATTGCTTAGTGCTCGCCATATAAAAAAAGAGATTATTTGGAGTATGGAAGAGTCATTAAACAAGGTTGAATCGGCCGTTGCTGCTGGAGATTGGGCTGAGGTTGCAACCAACAGTTTGCGTTTCCATCAGTCCATCGTAAGTATCTTAGGCAGTCAGAGATTCAACACTTTTTTTGCATCGATAATCGCACAATTACGTTTGTTATTTGCCAGTGCGCCCGATGAAAAGTATTTCCAACAACCCTGGGTCGACAAAGACCGAGATATTCTTAATCGCTTACTGTCAGGAGATAGGCAAAGTACGGCAGAACGCCTTGCGCTTTATCTCGATGAATCAGAGCAAAAACTATTAAACCTATTTAATCACAAGGGGTGATCATGACTAAATTTTATCCAGCAGCATATCAAGCTAACGAAGGCTCTGCATTAGACGTTAACAAACCATTTTATAAACGCCTTGCTGAAGAAACTGATAAGCGCAAATTAATAAAATCAATTCCTATTCCAATCCGTACCGGCCAGGCTTGGACCGTTCCAGCTGGTCATATATTTCGTATTGTTGTAACAGAAGGTGCTCAGGTTGGCGATTTCAATATGTGGAATCTGCATAACCCACGCGAAAGAATGTGGGCTTCTCGTACTCGCCAGTTGCAGGGCGCTCACGTTTCCACTTACGATCGTTTATGGTCCAACCTCCCCTTTATGCGCCCGATGGCGACCATAACGGCAGACAGCTTAGCGGATTATGGCGTAGATGAGCATGGTGGCCGGATCCACGATCTGCTCGGCACTCGCTGTGATCCGTACATAAATAAACTACTTACCGGCGAAGATTTTGATTTCCATTGCCATTCAAATTTGACACGCGCAATTATGCCTTATGGTCTGACTGAGTTTGATGTGCATGATGTGCTTAACGTTTTTCAATGCACTGGGCTTAACGAAAATGATGATTATTTCATGAAAGCCTGTCCGGCCAAAAAAGGTGATTACTTAGAATTTTTTGCTGAAATAGATCTCCTTTGTGCACTTTCTACCTGCCCTGGTGGTGATCTGTCAGTGCATTTATGGGGGCCTGATGCGGAAGATCCACTTAAAGTCTGTCGCCCTCTCGGTATCGAAATTTACGCTCTTGACAGTGAATTGCTCAGCGATTGGGAGCCACCTAAGTCTCCTGATTATAAAGGTAATCATGGACTGCCATTCCCTAAATGGGAAGATCAACCGGAAGCTAAGGCTGCACAGTAAAAGCGCTAGTCCGGAATTTACTTTCCGGACTTTACTTCTGAATTAAGATAATACTGATACAGTAATTTATTCGCACAATCAACAGGCTAAGAGTAAGCAGTTGACCTATCAATAAAGAGGAAAAAATCGCGAATGCTTATAAATTGTGACATGGGCGAAAGCTTCGGTTCATGGCAGATTGGCCAGGATGAAGCCGTGATGCCCTATATAGATATGGCAAATATTGCTTGTGGTATGCATGCCTCCGATCCGGTTGTTATGCACCAAACCGCGCGCAATGCTAAGCTGCACGGCGTGCAGATTGGCGCACACCCCGGCTATCCGGACTTGCAGGGGTTTGGACGGCGCTTTATCGAGATGCCATTGAATGAGTTGCAGGCGTTTTTTATCTATCAGTTAGGGGCGCTAAATGGCATCTGTCAGAGCGAAGGGATAGAAATCAGCTATGTAAAGCCCCATGGCGCACTTTACAACGCGATGATGAAATCGGATTCGATATTCATTGCGCTACTGGAGGCGCTGGCAAAGTACAACCCGAAACTGCCGCTCATGATCATGGCAGTTCCCGATTACCAACGTTATCAGCAGCAGGCTGCCGGGTTTGACATAAAGCTATTATTTGAAGCGTTCGCGGATCGTACCTATCAGAATGATGGCCGTTTAACACCAAGAACGCAGCCCGGTTCGAGCCACCAGACACTCGACGCAATATGCAATCAGGCAAGATATTTGATTGAGAAACAAAGTGTTATATGCACTGACGGTACAGAGATAAAGATCAAAGCAGATACCTTATGCATTCATGGTGACGGAGCCCTAGCCGCTGAGGTTGCCCGCACACTGCGGGAGGATCTTCTCCGATGAAAGTAGAACTAGTGAATGAAAATAGTGTCATTGTCTATTTTTCTGACATCGTCACTCCAGATACTGCCGAAACCATTGCACATGCTTCTCATATACTACGTGACGGGTTGGCGGATTGCCTGTTGGATATAGTGCCTTCCTACACCTCAGTTTTGCTTAGCTGTAATCCGAGGAAAACGGGGTTGCGGGCATTTACCGCCCGTATTCATGAGTTATTGAGCCAGAGTGAACAAGCTTCTTCACTGACGGTTAAGCGTCAGCAAATTGTTCTGCCCGTCTATTACGGAGAAGAAGTCGCCTTGGATCATGCCGAAATAAGCGCTCACCTAGGTTTACCATTTTCGGAAGTGGTGAAACTGCACAGCGCAGAATCTTACCGGGTCTTTGCTATTGGTTTTGCACCGGGGTTTGCTTACCTGGGTAATACCCACCCAGCTATCAGCATACCACGCAAAGAAAACCCTAGAGTTAAGGTACCAAAGGGCAGTGTTGCCATTGCCGACCGACAAACAGCAGTCTATCCCAGTCGTTCTCCCGGAGGATGGCAAGTGATAGGAAGAACGCCGTTAGACCTGTTTGATATAGCCAAAGACACCCTGAGTCTTTTTGAAATGGGCGATGAAGTACGCTTTCAATCAATTGAACGGCATACCTTTTTGGAAATGGGTGGGCAATTGTCAGATGTATGAGGTGAAGTTACTATGACATTACAGATACAAAATCCCGGGGCTTTAAGCCTGTTACAGGATCTCGGCCGATATGGATTTCAGAATATCGGTGTCACTTCTGGGGGGCCCATGGATGCCCACGCATTTCATTGGGCAAACCGCTTACTGGATAATTCACCCGAAGCGCCACAGATTGAAATAACCATGGGGCCATTTCAGGCAACCTTTATGGAATCTACCAGCTTTTCATTGTGTGGCGCTAAGATTGCCGCTAAGTTAAACGCCAAAGCAATTGCCTCTTGGCAGTCTTGGCAGGCAAAGCCTGGCGATGTACTGGAGATCGGCTATCCCGAAAAAGGGTTGCGCACCTATCTGGCGGTGAAAGGTGGTTTTAAAGTAGCGACAACACTGGGCAGCGTCAGCACCGTTGTCCGGGACCAGTTTGGCGGGTTGAGCAAACAAGGCCATAAACTTAGCCGTGGTGATTTACTGCCTTACGAGGGATTCGTGCAAGCCTATCAGCGTGCTGTTCCAAAACAATTTATACCGACGTTTTCAGAGGTGCTACAAATTGGTGTGTTACCAACCTATCAGTTCCATCAATTCAGTTCGCAAGCAAGAGATACCTTTTTCAGTCAACTATACACAGTGACCCCGCAGATTGACCGCATGGGTTATCGACTCAGCGGCACTGCCGTTAAGTTCGAGTCGCAGAGTTTCGTATCTGAAGGCATTGCCCTTGGTGCTATCCAGATTCCCGCAAACGGACAGCCGATAGTGTTGATGCGTGATCGTCAGACAATTGGTGGGTATCCAAAGATGGGATGTGTGTGCCTGCGCGATCTTGCTCTCCTTGCTCAAGCTACTCCGGGAACAAAGATTCAATTTTTTGTTCAGGACATCTATGAGGCAGAAGCAGATTTACACATAGAGCAGTACTATTTCTTTTCGGGAAAACCTCAAACTTAAGAGAGTTCTTGACACTCTTAAGTAGCCTCTGGCTAAGTTTCGGAGGTTATTTAATGACGGTAACAATGGACGCAAATATTGACCGGCAAAAAGCTAAGCTAGAAAACGCCTAAAACGATCATTACCCACCAAACATTATCTTCCTCACATTTACATACCTATTCATTCAGTTGTTATTCAGATGATAATAGCCTGAATGGGGTCGTGCTATACTTTTTGACTAATATATTGGGGACGAAAGTGACTTAGCCTGTCACGCTCGCAAACGGGAATTAGTGAGCATTGTGTCAATATTGAAACATTAACAATAAAGTATTATAAATTGTGCAGTGGGTGTTTGTGAGTTTGCTTTCTAAGCGGCGGTACATTACGCAAAAGACAGATTACCTTATAATTTTACTGAACCGCCTCTTTTATTACAGTCATATCATCTGCTGAGATACACTTCGTTGCATCATATTTCTTTGTGGTATAACGACGGTTAAGATCTTCTATAATTGGGTGAGTCATGTTTTCCTCTCTGTTTTAAATGCGTTATGGCACGAAATGGGTGTTCACGCCGAGCAATCTCTTCTGCGTGAACAGCTGTCGATAGATGGAAACCGGACAGTTACATCATTTTTAATGAAAACATTATACGATAGTCACTATTTTTTTATGGGTTAAGGATCATCAGTTGCATGAACATCATACTGAAGTTTTCTTTCGCATTTAAACTGGCATTACGTACTTTTGGTGCCCAACGTTCAACAAATTTAGCCGCGCAGAGTTCTGCCGCTAAATCTATCCCTTCTCTGTAATTCCACCACTCAGAGCCGTCTTTATAGCGAAGGCCAGCTTCTTTCATGGTTGCATGGAATCCGTCAGATTTAACAACCTCCCACATGATTTTTTGCATATCGGCGACCAGATCTCTATATTTTTCCAGATGTTCGCGCGTAGCGACAATTTTTTCATGGCCAGTAATAACAAAATTAAAATCAGGGTAATCATCTAACAGAATTTGCGGTATTTTCCACGTCATCATAGGATCACTTGCTTCACCAAAATGTATCCAAGGCGCGGAATCTGCGTGGAATGTATCTGTGGCAAATAGAATTTTTTGTTTTGGCGCATATACTACGCTGTCATCATGTGAGTGCCAGTTTCTGGCATAGTTTTTAAATTCTAAGCGGAGTCCACCAGTCTCTAACACATATTCATCATCCCAAACAATATCTGGCATTGGACGTAGATTGGCTCGCTCTGCGGGTAAATCTTCATGTGCAATCTTTAATAAAGTCTCAGTTTCCCGTTGTGCAATGATCTTTGCATCTTTTGCCATAAGGCCTGATTCAACATAAAGGTGCATACCTTCAGCATGGTCTCTATGGTGATGAGAATAGATAACATGTGTGATTGGTTTATTCGTTAGTTTAGGAATTAGATCTAATACACTTGGTGTAAGTTCTGGTCTTGCATCATAAACCACCACACCAATGTCAGTAATAAAAAACACCATACTATCGAATTCATTATGTATATAGTAAGCATTATCTGCAATCTGGTAATAGTTGTATCCACGCTCAGGTATAGAGCTATACACATAATCTCTAACACTATACTTAGCCTTTACCGCTTCCACATCCAATGAGTTTTGTGCTGCGAAAGCATTTGATGATATTAACGCTGTTATAAAACACACGTTAAATATTCGAAATACTCTAGTGAATAAAAGATCCTTTATAGGAGTCATTATTTTTGTCCTTTATGTTATGGGATAATTATCAATTTTAAAAAATACGGTTGTTTTAATTCGGTTTTTAAAACGAGTTTCAATGGTTATGCTTTGTTTTTATAATCTCCGTTTCTATTTATGCGACTTCTTAAAAGAAACAATTATTAGTTACTTTTGATGGTGTTTTTCAAATGCTGCATGAATGTTTTGAAATAGGGCATAAAATCAACAAACAATGGGTGCTTTCTATCCTGCATCATAACAGGGCCTAATAGGCGTATTCCTACACCAACCTGCGTGGCGGCTTGTTCATTTAATCCACTGCTTCGCTTTAGTTGATCAACAATTGCAAACAAATTTTCTCTATCTTGTACTTCGAACTGTAAGCTTGCCGGGCTATCTTCATTGTCTGTATTTATCTCTTTAATAGTAATGCGGTAGCAATTGTTTTTTTTAAGGTGAGATTTCATTTTATTCTCCTTTAAGTAAAAAAATCATCAGCTGTAAACCTAGAAGATATTTTCCCATCTATAAGGCCAAAATCAATCAACGTCGTACTGTACAGTTTTGTTCAAGTAACCTGTTTATGAGCGCTTAAGCCAATATCAGAAGCTCGGGCAGAAACTCGCTTCACACCAACATAACTTCAACATCACTGCGTATGTGCGTGCTGCATGCGAGAACATAACCTTGATTTATATCATCGTCTGTAAGCACGTTTTTACTGGTATCTTGTACATCACCTTTTGTAACTTTGCATTTGCAGGCACCGCAAATACCAGATCGGCAATCTTGGTCGATTGGCACATTCATCTCATCGAGTACATCAAGCAAAGTGACAGATCCATTCACTTCTCTGGATTCTGCATAATCAGGAACACTAACGGTAAATAGACTTGTACTTTGGCTCGCTGCCGCACTTTCACGTGATTGACCGAAACTCTCTTTATGGAAGTAATTCATATCAAAATCACGGCTTTCCAGACAATCTTGTAAAATGCTCATAAAAGGTCCTGGCCCGCAAGTGAATACAGCACGCTTGTTTAAATCAGGTACAAGTTCATCGAGCAATATTTTGTTAAGTAATCCGGTTCTATGGCCAGCGCTAGGTTGCTCAGACAATACGATACTTAAGGTCATGTTTTCGTGGTGCTTGGCGAGTCTCTCTAGCTCTTTCCCGAAAATAAGATCATCAGCACTGCGTGCAAAATAGATAAATTGGATATGAGACTGAGCGTTGTTATCAAGCAAATAACGCGTCATTGACATTTGCGGTGTAATTCCACTTCCTGCGCTAATAAACAAATAGTGTTCATCTGCTTGGCATTCTAATAAGTTAAATTGACCTGTTGGAGGGAGAGCTTGAATCAACATGTTGGGCAGAAATTGATCCACCAGATAGTTGGAAATCCGTCCACCTTGCACACGTTTGACCGTAATAGCCCAAGTTGTAGGACGAGAGGGGGTTGATGAAAGTGTATATGCCCTGCGATAAATTTTTTGATTAATATTTACCATCAGAATAATGTGTTGCCCCGAAATATAATTAACAGCAGGCGCCTTGAATATGAAGGTTACCGTATCATGAGTCTCATCAATTCGATCAATGCATTGCAGGGTGATAGCTGAGGTCGAAAGAGCAGGATTAAGCTTCTGATTAGTCAGCAAAGATTTGCTCTGACGATGGTTAGCAATTAATTCAATGATTCGAATAATACCTAAACACAATAGAGCGGGTACCATAGTCAACACTGCGACTTTTACAAAAGGTAGAATCACCATCATTAGCGCAGACAGATCCGGTTCATCGTGAGCCTGCACAGTTTGAGTATTGATTGTCGCTGCCCACTCACTCATTGATAATGTCGATAAAATCATGCAGATAATAAAAGACACGAGAATGATGATAGCACTGCGTTTTTTCCACTGGTTAGTAATATGTTTCATTGATCAGTCCTAGGGGCTTATTTTTTACTGAATATTTTAATACTAAGGCTCTTGATCCACTTCCAGTGCATGGCCAAGTGAATACCTAACATAGGCATTAGCAGGTTGCTGAATACATCATGGATTTCAGCCCAGAAAGGTTGAATGGGTAACTGGACGCCAAATTGTGGTAATAATGCTTCCGATATTAAAAATCCACTCATGATAACGATTAACATCGCGACATAGAAAATCAAATCCCATAATAGATTAAACCGAGCCTCACCCTTAAACGCTTTCAAGTTGGTCATAAGATGCTTTGGTAGAGATATGATCCAATCCCAATGGAGCAGCAGATGAATAACAAAAGGAACAATAAATAAAAGGCTTAACCATTCATGCAATAGGATCCCTGTAATATTGGGCAGACAAAGTAAAATAAACCCAGCAAGAAGAAAGCCATCCATCAGATAGCGAGTGACTGCTAAATTATTTTTCCATGTTTTCTTAGACATTTTTTTCACCATAAATGTAAACAGCAGGGGTTGACCCTAGTGGTCCGCAAGTATCTTTAATAATAAAATTTACTATCTGTATGTATATCTGTAATGCTAGCAATACATATTGTCCTCTAACTAATTATTACTTATTCGGGCTAAGCTCCCGAATAACGCAATCGATAGATTAGTTTTTCATTTCCGGCAACCAAGCCAAAACACCTTGTTTAAAGCTCGGACGCTGGATAATCGCTTTCTTCCATTTTTCCAAATTCGGGTAGTTTTCAAATGGATAATTTGCAGCTTTCAGGACGACTAGCTGTGGGATCCAGGTAATATCAGCCAAAGAGAAACTATCTCCGACTAGCCAGTTATGGTCTTTTAGTCGCTCGTTCATTTTTTCGAAACAGTCATCAATAACAGTAGTGGCTATCTCCATATCTTCTTTTGTCAGACCCTGAGCGGAATTAAAGCGTTCATGAAACGCGAGTAAAGCCATATCAAAAGTTTGATTCTGGCGATACTCAGCCATCTGTTCGGCTGTTCTCTTCATATTTCTACTGGCGTTTCCCAGATTGCCATACATGTAAGTTTTAATGGAAAGGTGATTATCTCTTGCTAAATACATCCAGTAGTACATCAATTTCTGGCTTTCTTCCGACTCAGGCCGAAGTGAACCAGGCATAAATTTTTTATCCAAGTAGTCAATAATGTCAGCAGAGTCGATAATAACTACGCCATCATCTACTAAAGTTGGAACAACAGCATTGGGGTTAATCCCAATGTATTCCTTAGTTAGATTCTCGCCCTTTGAAATATCAACGAGATGGCTGGTCCAATCCAGTCCTTTCTCTTCCAAGGCGATTCTGACACGCATTGCACAATTGGAAAACCCAGTGTGATACAGGTGCAGATCCTTAAAGCTTTCCACTGATTTATTTGTTGGTTTGACAATTCCCATCTTCTCTATCCCATAATATGAACATATACTAGCAACATGAAGGTCTTCAGTTTGTTGACTTTACTGCTGTACTGAACTGCCTTCTTTACACCACAGCACTTAGTTGATAAACTCAACTATACCCATGTGGTTGACATTGTCAATCATTCTTAAATTAAAAAAAGATCCTTAATGAATAATTTAACCAGTAAGTATTTGTTTACTTTGATACAAAGCTATCGCACAGAGATGCGTAGTGCGATTGATGCAAAATCATTAAATATCAATGCGATGCATGTCCATTGTTTAAGAATTATTGCGGAAATACCAATCTGTACAGCAAATGATATTGTGCAGGGATTGGGCCGCGATAAATCACAAATATCAATATTAATCAAAGACATGCTTAGCAAAGGATGGATTGAAAGAAAACCGAATGAAGCCGACAAACGCAGTAAGCTATTAGTGCTGACAAAATCAGGACGTGATTTGATTGATAAAGTTCATCAAGAAGATATTATGATCAGCAAACGGATGCAACAGGGACTGTCCGAGGAGGAATTAGCAACCTTTGGAAAGGTCATTCAAACCATGATAAGCAATCTGAATTTATAGTGAAATAAATCAACTATATTTTAAATTTTAAGGTAATTTTTAAGCATAGATATTAAGCAATATACATATTTTCCTAATCGCAAAAGTAAAATATTAGCCCTTACCCCAAAATGCTCTTATTACGAGAAAACCTTACCAAGATTTTTATTCTTCTTCGTGAATATTTTTTTGCGGTTACTGCCTTGCCTTTTATCTTCAAATCAAGATCCGTTTCTAACTCGTAATGGGGGCGAAAACGCCTTGGATAAATTGTTCAAGTAGCACATGAACATTCAAAATCGACGTTACGGGTAAGACACTGCGATTTTGCTCGCAATTGGGAGGATGTGAGCATGCCATTAACTGAAATGACATGCGTTTACAATCAAGTTTCAATCTGTTCAGAAAGGCGTAAAGCGTCTTCTAGTTCTACACCAAGGTACTGAATTGTACTTTCTAACTTGGTATACCCTAATAGAAGCTGGATAGCACGAAGGTTCTTGGTTTTAGCATAAATTATAGATGCCTTTGTTCGTCTTAACGAGTGGGTGCTGTACTGAGTTCTATCTAAACCTAAGTCAGAAGCCCATCTTTTCACCATTCGCTCATACTGTGTATAACTAATGTGATCACCTTGATTACGGTTACTTGAAAACAAATAATCTTGTGGTTTCAATTTTCGTTTAAAAATCCAGTGGTACAAAGTTTGCTGTGTACGCGGTGAAAGTTCAAAGTGAACTTCATGTCTTGTTTTTTGCTGCAAGATCATCACTCGAGGTAAAATACGCATTCCAGATGCGACATTTCTAACCTTTAATTTCAACAAGTCGCAAGAACGCATTTTACTATCTAGTGCCAAATTGAATATGGTTAACTCCTTGTCCCGATCCTCCAATTCAAGTCGAGTACGTATTCTCCAGATTTCTTCGAGTCTCAGTGCCTTTTTCTGACCGACTATCTGCCCTTTATTCCAAACCATAGCTTCCTCCTTATAGTTGAGCAATAGGGAATTTGACTAGACTAAAAGGATAAAACAACTTATGGAGTATGCTCAGAAACGGGGAAAAGCATGCATAGGAATTTTACTATCTAAGTCGCTTTAGGGCACAAACCGCCTTATGTCATTGGCTTTGTGGGATTGTTCAAGCATTGCAAACTTAAATCTTTGTTATGTATTCTGGGGGATTCTGCGTCGTTCATAAACATTGAAAGACTTAGCTCAACCTCTTCCCCTAACCAAGCTGCATATATTGTATGGT
>JBATHQ010000556.1:0-1615 GCA_049667005.1 Psychromonas sp. | reverse complement strand
TCAGCAGATAAATCACCAGGCAGATTGCAAAAACACTGTGAGTAACGATGCCCGCGTGATTGATAAAATTGCCCGTTAAATTAGCAGTAGCAAAAGCGAATGAGTTATTATCATGGCTAACCTCACCAGTTTGCCAACTCGCCGACATATATTTTGATTGATTGGGATTTTGTAAAAAAAGAGCCAGCTCAATTTCAGCTTGTGCCAATTGCTCGTCTCTGGCAATTATTAGCGCATGTTGAAAATCACCATGTTCAATTTTATTCTTGATACCCAATGCATTTAAATAATCAGAAAATGCCTGTGCGGCGCGCTTATTTTGAAATTGATGTAAGAGATGCATCGTTTAATTTTCCGCTTTTTTGATATCTAAATTTTTAAATGAAACTTTATTATCTTGATTTAACACCTTAATCAACAGCATTGAACGCTCTAAACCATCCTCAACCTCAAAAATAGCCGTTAAGCCTTTAAATGCGCCATTGAGGATCTCTACTTTATCACCATTTTTATATAACTGTTCACGATTCACCTCGTGCTTATTATTCGCATGGCATAAACACTTAAGTTGTCTTATCTGCTGTTCCTGGACGGTGGCAATGTTAAGTCCAAATTTAACAAAATCACAAACACCGCGGGTGGATCGGATATGGCGGAAATTTTTATTATTTTCAGAGGTATTAATAAACAGATAGCTGGGAAATAGGGCTTCTTCAACAACCTGTTTTTTACCGCGGGAAATTTTTTCTTTCACTATTTTAGGAAAAAATGAATGGATGCCCTGATTCGCCAAATTCTGCTGCGCACGTAACTCTTCCCTACTTCTACAGTAGACAACGAACCATTTTTTATCCATGAACTTTTTTCCTTATATTGTTAATGTGCTTAGGGTAGCGAAAAGCAGATAATGAAGCGAATAAAATATTGGCTTATTATCGCTTAAGTTATCGAGGATAAATATCAACAAAGGTTCATGCAGGTAGGAGCCGTTTATCTGTTGGTCGAAGTTTAGCAGCAGAAAGTCATGTTGATCGTTTAATTGATGGCCCTGCTGCATTTATCGAAACGAATATAGTCGGTACTTACACTCTGCCAGAAGTGCCTCGTCAATAATGGCAAAAGTTGCAAGCATCTTGTTGCAAGAGACATTTCGTTTTTATCATATTTCATGAATGAAGTTTATGGCAACCTTGAACAACCCGTGAGCGCTCACTTTTCGAAGTGACTTCTTATTAGTCATTATCCAAAATCTCAATATTCTGCTTTAGCATCGTAAAATGTGGGACATTTTATAATTTAGCCAGCCTTTTTTTCGCGTACAATACGCTCATTATTTAATATTTCGATTAACCGTTAGACTTTATGAATATAAACATTAATCTAGAACAGATAAAACAGAGCTTTAATCAGAAAACGCTGGCACGTGGCATGACATATTATAATGAAAAGCGCGTTCAATCGATAACCTTCGATGCCGCAGAGGGCCAGTATAGTGGGCGTGTTGTAGGCCACGGCAAGCATATTTATTCAACCATTCTCTTTGTAAAAGATAATGCGATGACTACGGTCTGTAGCTGTCCAGTTGGTTTCCAATGTAAGCATGGTGTAGCTACCG
>JBATHQ010000555.1:0-3228 GCA_049667005.1 Psychromonas sp. | reverse complement strand
GTTCAAGGGGGCGTGTTTGCCAATAAAAGAACAGATAGATGAAGATAAGCAAAATACAGGTGGTAAATACCAGCGTCACTACCTGTTGTGAGGAGATAATTGATTTTTCCGAAAGCAGATAAGGTGGTGGTAAAATAGCCGCCAGGTACAGCCACTCATTTTTTGCAATTTCAACCTGGATCACTAATATTGGCGGTTTCACTGAGGGAATAATTAACGAGTAAGCGCCCCATGAGGGCGGTAAATCCTTGAGCAAAACATCGTTTTTTAAAACATGCAGATCATCAGGATGGGAGAACTCTATTTGCAGCGCCTTGTCCATGGCAATTCTTCGTCTTAAGACTTTATCAACGGTACTGACAATACTGTTTTTTAGCTCACTGTCGGCTATCGGGTTAATGTTTATTTTTTCACTGTTTAATGACACAAAAAAGCGGCTACCGCCTAAATCCCTAAGTTGCTCAAGTACCAAATAGCGGTACTCCAGTGGCAGGTTTTGAAAAAATGAAATTGTGCTCAACGCATTTTCCGCTAGATTGTTGGCATTAAGCAGCACCACTTTTTCTTCGCTGTCAGCAAACTGATTAACCCAGAAAAAACTGCTGGAAGCCTGAGCCACAATCACCGACAACATGGTCAGCAATAACATTCTGGAGATCAAAGATTTGAACAATACGCGCAGGTATACCATCAAATTTGACCAGGCACTGCTGAGCAGATTAGTTTTCTTCACGGACATCGGCAATAAAGACGTAACCTGCGCCACGCATCGTTTTAATTATTTTAGGCGATTTTGCATCATCTTTTAAACACTGACGCAAACGACTTAAATGCACATCGATGCCCCGCTCATTGGCAAAAGCATCACGCCCATGTAAAGCCTGGCAAATTTGATCCCGTGAAATGGGAACATTGACATTTTCTAAAAATAGCTTGAGTAATTGAAAATCAGCGCCGGTTAATGATATCTGTTCATTATTTTCATCCACTAAATGATGTTTTTGAGTATCGAACTTCCAGTTAGCAAAAAACAGATAGCGTGCTTTTTCAGTTATTTTATTTTGCTCACCAACAAACTGTGAACGCCTTAATAGGGCTTTAATACGCGCAAGAAGTTCCCTTGGACTAAAGGGTTTGGCAATATAATCATCGGCACCAATTTCCAAGCCTAATACACGATCCGTTTCATCAGAGTTGGCGGTGAGCATAATGATCGGCACATGCGAGGTTTGCCGGATTCGCTGACAAAGAATAAAACCATCGTCACCAGGCAACATAATATCCAATATAATGATATCGGGTGTATTAGTTAATAGTTTTTGATCCATTTCGATTCCGTCTTCAGCAGTAATCACACTAAAGTTATTTTTTGCTAAATATTCCGCTAACAATTCACGTATTGCCTGATCATCATCCACAACTAAAACTTGTTTATTACTGGTCACATTGATTCCTTTAAAACAAAAGCAGGTAAATCCATTATCTTTAAAATTTTAACTGAATCTATTTTCAGTTAATAGCAGAGCAACCTATTAATTCCATAATATTATCTGTTTTGAGTATTGTATTCGCAAATGTGAGATTTGCATCGCAAAAAAAGTGTAAAAAAAACATCTATTAACCATTCACTTTTCCATTTAAAAACATAATGTTAAATACAAAAAAGAATACTTAATACAAAAAAATACTGATAGCGTATTTTTTTACCCTTGCCAGCGGAGAAAACGGTGATAAAATGCGCGGCTTTAAGTTATTCTAACGGCCTATTAACGCTGTTTTTTTAGCACACCATTCAGAACAACTTTGCAAAATAATAGGAGCGTGATCATATGTATCTATCAAATTTACCTAACCACGCTAAAAATCTATTTTTTATCCATTATTCTGCCGGCTATACCTCACTTAACACCTATTTATACTTTGCCACTGAACCGTGATTTAAACGGTTAATCCTCAGTAACACCCTCATTTTTTTAAAAGTGAGTCAAACTCATTTTAGTTCCAGTTTATGGAGCCCTTTACAATATTTAAGGATCTCGTTATGCAAAACGTCCTAAATTTAGCACCCGAAATGCGTTTCTCAAACGACCAGGAAGTCCCGTTTGTTAACGAATTATATGACCTGACTCCTGATAATGTCGTTTTAAGTCAAGAGCATTATGAATCAGAAGTACGTTCATATCCGCGTCGTTTTCCAATTGCGATTAAAAATACGCGTGGTGTTATTATTGAAGATACCAAAGGGCAGGTGTATTTAGATTGCCTTGCCGGTGCCGGTGCTTTGCCACTTGGCTATAACCATTCTGAGATCAATCAAGTGATGATTGCGCAGCTTAATCAAGGCGTGCCTTATCAAACATTGGATATTACCACGCCGGCAAAAGATGCATTCATTAAAGCGGTAATGCACTTTTTGCCGAGTAATTTTGCAAAGAATGCACGTATTCAATTTTGTGGTCCTTCCGGTGCGGATGCAGTTGAAGCCTCGATCAAACTGGCCAAGCTTTATACCAAGCGTAACACCATGATCTCCTTCCACGGCGCTTATCACGGCATGACCAATGGTTCACTGGCATTAACAGGTAACCTGGGCGCTAAAAAACGTCGTACCGGACTGATGTCTGATGTCCATTTTATGCCTTTCCCATACAGCTTGCGTTGTACTTTCGGCATGGGCGGCATTGAAGGTGCGAAGCAGAGCATCCGTTACCTCGAATCCGTTTTAAGTGACGATGAAAGTGGTATCACTAAACCTGCAGCGATTATTGTTGAGCCTATTCAGGGCGAAGGTGGCGTGATCCCTGCACCCGCTTACTGGTTACAGGAACTACGCCGTATTACCAGTGAACACGGTATTTTGCTGATTTTTGATGAAATTCAATGCGGCGTTGGCCGTTCAGGAGATCATTTCGCCTTTCAAGAGTCAGGTATCGAACCCGATATCTTAATCTTGTCTAAAGCTATCGGCGGCGGCATGCCCATGTCTATTATTTTATACAACAAAAAGTTTGACTGCTGGAATGCCGGTGAGCATACCGGTACGTTCCGCGGCAATCAACTGGCGATGGCAAGCGGTGCAAAAACATTAGAAATTATCCAGCGTGATAACCTCACTGAAAATGCTAAACAACGCGGTGAACAACTGCGCAGCTTATTATCAGCCATTCAAGCTGAAACAGATTGCATTGCTGAAGTACGCGGACGCGGTTTAATGTGCGGTATTGAAAT
>JBATHQ010000554.1:0-6922 GCA_049667005.1 Psychromonas sp. | reverse complement strand
CGTTTTAGCCGTTTAGTGGATCGTCTGCAAGCACCTTCGCGTACTCTCGCAGAGAAAGTGATAGAAAAAATTAAGGAACAACATGACGCCAGCCATTGATCTGCTTAATAAACACAAAATAAAATTTAAAGTTCATCAATATCAGCATGATAAGAGCTGTGATTCCTATGGTCTTGAAGCTGCCGAAAAGATGCAAATTGAGGCGCAGCGGGTTTTTAAAACGCTGGTCGTAAACCTCGATAATAACAGTTTGGTGGTATCTATTCTGCCGGTCACCGAAAAACTCAATATGAAACAGGTGGCAAAGTCTTGCTCTGTTAAAAAAGCGCAAATGTCCGAAAAAGAGGATGTATTACGCTCTACAGGGTATGTGCTCGGCGGCGTTAGCCCTTTAGGGCAGAAAAAACGCTTAAAGACACTGGTGAACAGCAGTGCATTGGATTTTCCAAGTATCTATGTCAGTGCCGGTAAAAGAGGACTGGAGATAGAGTTAAATCCCCATGATTTAATCAATTTGTTAAATGCGCAAGTTGCCGAACTGTGTCAATAATGGCGATTTCCAAGCGCTGGTTATTTAATTTTTAAATCACGTAGAAATGGGTGCTATTTTTACGTTAATTTTTCAAAAATTATGTTAGCATCGCGTTTTTTTTCAGCACGATAGTGAGCTTAAAATGTTAGAACAGTTTTTTACCCTTTATTTAAAAATATTTTTTATGATGGTGCCTTTTTTTGTGATGTCTGTTTTTCTTAGTTTAAGTAAAAACCTCAACAAACCGGAAAAGAAGAGTGTTATTTTTAAATTATCGGTTGCTGTTACTATTGCGAGTTTAATCTTTTTATTATTTGGTAAATATATTTTTAACCTTTTTGGCATTACCTTAGATGCATTTAAAATTGGCGCTGGAACGGTGCTTTTTTTAAGTGCGCTAGATATGATCCGTGGTGGCAAAGATATCCCCAACACGGAAATAAAATCTGACAGTGATTTTGCTATTGTGCCGCTTGCTATTCCCAGTACGGTGGGTCCGGGTATGATTGGTATTTTGATGGTGATTGGTGCCGAAATGGCCGGTATAGTGGAGATCGCCTTAGTTATTTTGTCCTTGCTTGCCGCCGTTTTTTCACTCGCTGGGGTATTGCTGGTTTCAAACAAATTACAGGATTTTATAGGTAAGCAAGGATTGAAAGTTTTACCTAAAATTACTGGATTATTTGTTTCTGCAATCGGTGCACAAATTATCTTTTCAGGTATTCAGGGATTTTTTCCGATCGGCTAAATGTGCACTGTAAAATCGTTTTTACAGCCGGAATGCTGAAACTATATTGTTAAGCTGCCCGGCTATTTTGCTATTAATCATGTTCTGACCAGACTGCGTATTCATTGCCGTTGGGATCTTCAAAGTGGAAACGCACCCCTCCGGGAAAGGCAAAAAGCGGTCGATTAATTACCCCACCGGCTTGCTCTATTTTTTGCTGCGTGTGCTTAATGTTATTACTGTAGAAAACCGTCAGTGCACTGCCATTTTCGGTCCTGCTGCGTAAATTTGAAAGATAAAATCCTCCCGCTAAACCTGCGCCTGAAAATGCACAATATTCCGGACCATAATCGTTAAATCGCCAATTAAAAACCTCACTGAAAAAAGCTTTGGTTGCATTGATATCTTTACTCGGCAACTCTAAGTAGTTAATTTGTTCATGTTCAGTCATATCAGCTCCTTGGTTATTAAAACCTATTTAAACCTATTTTAGACCCGATTTATATTTTATGATAATGCCCGTTAAGCCGTAAAAGTGAATGTCTTGTACGATATTTGTAGCAATTTTTTTCTGTCGCGTCATTGAACTCTCTGTAATATATCTGTTTTAATGCACCCGTTTATTATAATTCTTAAAAACCGTGCCATATGCACAATTTTTCATCCTTGGTAAAACTCGACTAAAGTATAAACAGCGTCTATAATGGCGGGTCTTAAATTTCATCATTGAAATTAAACTCAAGAATTTACTGAGGTGTTATTTTAATATGTTGTTGTTTAAAAACGATAATGCCTTAGACGTTGAACTATTCATTTAGAAGAGTTTAACCGGCAATTTAATTTATTAACGTAAAAAAGATAAAGGAAATAAAATGCAAGTTTCTGTTGAATCAACACAAGGTCTAGAGCGTAAACTTACTATCACTGTTGCTGCTGAAGTATTTGATAAAGAGTTTGATAGCCAGGTTCGTCAAATAGCTAAAACACAACGTGTTGACGGTTTCCGTAAGGGTAAAGTACCCGCTTCTGTGATCACTAAACGTTATGGTGCAGGTATTTTCCAAGAAGTTGCTGGTGAATTAATGCAACGTAACTTTTTTGACGCAATTGTGGCTGAAAAACTTAACCCTGCAGGCCGACCTGCACTTGCTCCTTTAGCACGTGAAAAAGGTCAGGACTTTTCTTTCACAGCTACATTTGAAGTTTACCCAGAAGTAGCACTGACTGCTCTAGAAGAGTTATCAGTTGAAAAAGATACTGCAGAAGTGACAGAATCTGATCTGGATAAAATGATCGAAACACTGCGCAAACAGCATGCACAATGGAATGCTGTAGAGCGCGAATGTGCAGATAGCGACCAAGTGACTATTGATTTTGAAGGTTCTATTGACGGTGAACTATTTGAAGGCGGTAAAGCAGAAGGTTTCCAAATTGTATTAGGTAGCGGCAGAATGATCCCAGGTTTTGAATCGGGTATTGTTGGCCATGCGGCAGGTTCTGAATTCACTATCGATGTAAACTTCCCTGAAGAATACCATGCAGAACAACTTAAAGGTAAATCGGCACAGTTCGCCATTAAACTGACTAAAGTTGAAGAGCAAATCCTACCGGAAATTACGCCTGAATTCGTACAAAAATTCGGCGTGGAAAGCGGTGAGTTTGAAACATTAAAAAATGATGTGAAACAAAACATGGTGCGTGAACTTGCTCAAGCACTTAAGAAAAATGTGAAAGATAAAGTATTAAACGCATTAGTTGAACACAATGAAATTGAAGTGCCTAAAGCATTAGTTGAAGGTGAAGTTAACGTGTTACGTAAGCAGGCGATGGAGCGTTACGGTCAACAAATGGATGCTAAAAACTTACCTGAGTTACCAGCGGAATTGTTCAACGAACAAGCTGTAAAACGTGTTAAAGTAGGTTTGTTATTAGGTGAAGTGATTAAAGTTAACGAAATCACCGTTGATCAAGATAAAGTGACTGCATTAATTGAGTCTGCTGCAACTGCTTATGAAAATCCTGCAGAAGTTATTGCGTACTACAAAAATAATAAAGAAATGATGCAAAACATGGAAAATGTTGCATTAGAAGAGCAAGCAGTTGATTTTATCATTGAAAAAGCTAAAGTAACGGAAGTGAACAAATCATTCGATGAAGTTATGAATAAAGTCGTTGCTTAATAGATTTTTATCTATTAGACAATTGTTATACTCGTTGTACTGTAAAAAATTAATTAACCTTAATTTTGAAGCAGTTGAGTATTAGCTTTCAATGGCTCGGGTGATTTCACCCGGGCCATTTTCATTTAGCAATTTAATTTATTTATTAGGGTAGAAGTTGAACATGTCAAATCCATTTGCTGGAAATACCGATCCAATTAGTAACGCGCTTATTCCAATGGTTGTGGAACAAACAGCAAAAGGAGAGCGTTCTTATGATATCTATTCTCGCTTATTAAAAGAGCGTGTTATCTTTTTGACTGGGCCTGTTGAAGATCACATGGCCAATGTGATTGCTGCACAGCTGCTGTTTTTAGAGTCAGAAAGTCCAGAAAAAGACATTTTTATTTACATTAATTCACCGGGTGGTTCAATCAGTGCAGGCATGGCAATTTACGATACTATGCAGTTTATAAAACCCGACGTCAGTACCGTTTGTATGGGTATGGCTGCCAGTATGGGCGCTTTTTTGTTAGCCAGCGGCGCACCGGGTAAACGTCATTGTTTACCTAATGCAAAAGTAATGATTCATCAGCCATTAGGTGGATTCCAGGGCCAGGCTTCTGATTTTGAAATTCATGCAAAAGAGATACTTGCCACTAAGCATCGTATGAATGAATTATTAGCCTTCCATACGGGCAAAGATATTGAAGTCATTGCACAAGATACAGACCGTGATAATTTTATGCGTGCTCAAGAAGCTGTAGACTACGGCATTGTTGATTCTGTGTTAACGCAAAGAAAATAAGTAAAGGAAAAAAAATGCCAACTAAAAATGATAGCAATACGCTACTTTATTGTTCTTTTTGTGGAAAAAGTCAGCACGAAGTAAAAAAACTGATTGCTGGCCCTTCGGTGTATATTTGTAATGAATGCGTGGATCTTTGCGATGATATTATCAGAGAAGAGATTGCAGAATTAACAAGTGCAACTGATCCACAAAAGAGCAATAAAAAATTACCCACGCCGCATGAAATTCGTGCCAATTTAGATGATTATGTTATTGGTCAGGATACCGCTAAAAAAGTACTCGCAGTCGCAGTATATAACCATTATAAACGTTTGAAATATGGCGATGTTTCCGATGGTGTTGAGCTTAGCAAAAGTAATATCCTGCTGATTGGCCCAACGGGTAGCGGTAAAACATTATTAGCCGAAACAATGGCGCGATTATTAGACGTGCCGTTTACCATGGCCGATGCTACCACGTTAACTGAAGCGGGTTATGTGGGGGAAGATGTTGAAAACATCATTCAAAAGCTGCTGCAAAAATGTGATTACGATCCTAAAAAAGCGGAGCGCGGTATTATCTATATCGATGAAATCGATAAGATCACCCGTAAATCGGAAAATCCGTCCATTACCCGCGATGTTTCCGGAGAAGGTGTACAGCAGGCTTTGCTGAAACTGATTGAGGGTACGGTTGCTTCTATTCCGCCGCAAGGTGGGCGTAAACATCCAAATCAAGAGTTTATTCAAGTTGATACCTCGAAAATATTGTTCATTTGTGGTGGTGCTTTCTCTGGTTTAGATAGCATTATTGAACAACGAGTTAATACCGGAACAGGCATTGGCTTTGGTGCAATAGTAAGAGATAAAGACTCAAAAGCGACGCTTACTGAAACGTTCAAAAAAGTGGAGCCGCAGGATTTGACCAAATACGGTCTTATTCCCGAGTTTATTGGACGTTTGCCGGTTGTTGCGACATTAACCGAATTAGATGAGCAAGCTTTAGTTGAAATATTAACCGCACCTAAAAATGCAATTACTAAACAATATGCCGCATTATTTGCTCTGGAAAATGTCGAGCTTGAGTTTAGAGAAAAAGCATTAATCGCAATGGCGAAAAAGGCGATGGCCCGTAAAACCGGTGCGCGTGGATTGCGCTCAATTGTTGAAGCGGTATTGTTAGATACGATGTATGACTTACCTTCAGTGGAAAATGTCAGCAAAGTCGTGGTTGATGAAAACGTTATTAATGGTGATGCTAAACCACTTTTGATCTATTCAGAAGAGCAAGCGCAATTAATTTCGTCTGATAAATAAGCAATTAAATCAATAATTCTTAAAAAAGAGAGCCTTATGCTCTCTTTTTTCATTTATACCTTGAAAAAAAAACTCCAATCCCCAATATAGTTGATTACGCTTTCTAAATTTATTTGTTGTCGACATTAAAAGAAACAAATGAATATTTTTCTGGGGATATTATGAAAACTGAATCAGAGCTAAAATTAACCCTGCCTGTATTACCCCTACGCGATGTAGTGGTTTACCCGCATATGGTTATTCCACTTTTTGTTGGTAGAAAAAAATCTATCAGCTGTTTAGAAGCTGCAATGGAGCAGGGTAAAAAAGTTTTATTAGTGGCGCAAACAGAAGCCTCATTAGACGATCCAACCTTAAAGGATCTGTATACCGTTGGTACGGTTGCAAATATTCTGCAACTGTTAAAGTTACCCGATGGTACGGTTAAGGTGTTGGTTGAAGGCGTACAGCGTGCGCAATTGATTAATAACATCGATAACGATGACTATTTTTTTGCTGAAATCGAGTTGCTTGAAAGTGAGCCGATTGATGAAAAAGAAGAGGAGGCTTTATTACGCACTGTACTGGGCCAATTTGAGTCGTATATCAAGCTCAATAAAAAAATACCGCCCGAGGTGTTAGCGTCGGTTAACGGTATTGATGATGCTGAACGTTTAGCTGATACCATTGCTGCACATATGCCATTAAGTCTAGAAGATAAACAGACAGCCTTAGAGTTAAACTCGGTCACCGAGCGTTTGGAATATCTGATGGCGATGATGGAAAATGAAGAAGATATTCTGAAAGTTGAGAAACGTATCCGTTCGCGCGTTAAAAAGCAGATGGAACGCAGTCAGCGCGAATATTATCTTAATGAGCAGATGAAAGCGATTCAGAAAGAGCTGGGCGAATCAGAGGACGGGCCAAATGATCATGATCAGCTTGCGGAAAAAATAAAACAAGCGGGTATGTCAGAAGAAGCTTTTGAAAAAGCGACGTCAGAGCTTAAAAAGTTAAAAATGATGTCGCCAATGTCATCAGAAGCCAGTGTTATCCGCACCTACATTGAAAGCTTAGTGAATGTGCCCTGGAAAAAACGTTCGCCGGTTAAAAAGAATCTTGCCAAAGCGCAGGAGATTTTGGATGCGGACCACTATGGCCTGGAAAAAGTAAAAGAGCGCATTTTAGAATATCTCGCGGTACAGTCGCGTATTAATAAATTAAAAGGGCCTATTTTGTGTTTAGTGGGACCTCCAGGTGTTGGTAAAACCTCATTAGGTCAATCAATCGCTCGTTCCACCGGCCGTAAATATATACGTATGGCATTGGGTGGTGTGCGTGATGAAGCGGAGATCCGTGGGCATCGTCGTACCTACATCGGCTCACTGCCGGGTAAAATCATTCAAAAAATGAGTAAAG
>JBATHQ010000553.1:0-25443 GCA_049667005.1 Psychromonas sp. | reverse complement strand
GTCCAAATTTTATCGCCCGTACGACGATCAACAGCAGACACATAACCCCGATAATCAGTTAAATAAAGGGTATTACCCGATAGCGCAATATCATTATAACTTGAATACTGCTTAGCCCAGAGTTGTTCTCCCTTGAGCAGATCAATCGCCACTAAATTACCGTTGTAAGCTAGTGCATAAACTACCCCCCCGGATATGATCGGTTGCGTATCTGCATCAACTATACGATCCAGTTCAGTTGCGCCAAATGGGCGGGCAATCGGCAGTTGCCAAAGTGCTTGCCCCGTTTCCAACAATGCACCTGACACAAAACCATCTGCACGGCCGTAGATAACACCACCTTGTGAAATTGAAGGTGCAGAACTACTGCGTAATGTTAAATTAGGTTGTTTATTTGCAAGTGTCCAAACGACTTCACCGGTAAAACTATCCAGTGCAATAAGGTCGCCACGACTGGTATGAACAACAATTTTGCCATTGTCGTAAGCTGGTTTAGCAAGGACTTCACCACTAACTTCAGTTAACCATTTTAATTCACCGGTGTTTTTATCAATGGCTATAACTTGCGCATTTTCAGTACCGATAAATAATGTATCCACTGCTAGCGTAATGCCACCGGAAAAACGTGCCGAACGATTTGCTAGATTACTTTCAAGTTTGGCAAAATTATTGGACCAAAGCAATTTCTTACCATCAAGCGAAAAAGCTTTCATTTTTCCATCACGAGAAGCTGCATAAATGGCTTCTGAATCGGCAGCCGGCTGCAGTTGTGAATAATATTTATCAATGCCATCACCAATGCTTTTCTTCCAGGCAATCTTAGGCTGATAAGATGCTTCAAAAACAGGTAATTCAGCCATCACGACCACATCAGTTTCACTATCAAAAATAGAACAACCCGTTAATAAAAAAGCTGATCCGGAAATAACCGCAATACGTTTAAGCCATTTTTTCATCTGAACTCTCAATCTATTTTTCAGTGTCAGGAATAGGCGCATCAATCCCTGCGCCGGTTGCAACAGCAAGATCATCAAATTGTAATTGTAGAACAGGGTCAATATTTCCCTGACTTGTATTTATTGCATCTTGAAAGGCTGAGCGTGCTTTCACCAAATCACCCTGCTTTAAATAAATCACACCCT
The DNA here is from genome assembly GCA_049667005.1 of Psychromonas sp. Classification (GTDB taxonomy): domain Bacteria; phylum Pseudomonadota; class Gammaproteobacteria; order Enterobacterales; family Psychromonadaceae; genus Psychromonas. The sequence goes on along the minus strand of JBATHQ010000553.1, from coordinate 24,301 downwards.
TCACTTGGCTCGCTTTTGCTGCAAAACTTGCGTCGTCAATTAACGCTAATGTTTTTAAGGCTTGTTCATATTCACCCAGTTCAGTTTCTACACGCGCTAAACGTAAATTGATCAGCGCATTAAGTGGTGCATATTTATTTTGCGATTGAAGCTGTACAAATTGTGCTTTAGCAAGCGCAAAATCTTTTGCCGCAAGCGCTTCTTTAGCAAGCAATAAAGCCGCTAAAACGCCGTAGTTATTGTCCTGGTTATTTTCAACAAAGGTTTTAAGTTCAGCAAGTCCGGCTTCGCCGCCCAGTTGTTCATATTTAACCAGCGTGTCCGAATAAGCCTGTGACGCCTCTTCCTGCGCACTGATCACTGACTCGTTATAAAAACGCCAGCCCCAAAGCCCAGCTAAACCAACCACGGCAGCAATGATTAATGTATTGCCGTTTTCTTTCCACCAGCTTTTAATTGCATCAACTTGCTGCTCTTCTGTTTCGTAACCTTCGATAATATCGACCACTTGTTATTCCTTGTTATGTATTCTTATAAATAATGCCGTTAAATCGCTATGCTTAAAAATAGATAGGTAATACCTTAGTTAGCTCATCGATTGCAACGCTTTGTTGTTCATACTTGCCTTGTAAATCTTTAATTGTGACGCAACCACTATTCAGCTCATCCTCACCGATAATCAGCGCTAGACGCGCACCGCTTTTATCTGCCCGTTTCATCTGTTTTTTAAAGTTACCGCCACCACAGTGGTGCATCATTTTTATTTGCGGCAATTCGGTGCGGATCAGTTCAGCCATTTTAAAACCGGCAATATCTGCACCATCACCCACTAATATACTATATATATCAACATCTTTTTTAACATCATCATTTAATGAAAGAGTTTCCAACATTAAGATGATTCTTTCCAGTCCCATCGCAAAACCGATACCGGGAGTGGCTTTACCGCCAAGCTGCTCAACCAACCCGTCATAACGGCCACCCGCACAAATCGTCCCCTGAGCACCAAGACTATTTGTCACCCACTCAAATACAGTGCGGTTGTAATAATCTAAACCACGGACTAGACGTTCATTAATAACGTACTTAATACCCGCTGCATCAAGGTATTTTTGCAGGGTGGCAAAGTGTTCAACGGATTCGGCATCAAGATATTCAGATAGTTTTGGCGCATCAACCAATAACGCCTGAATGTCAGGATTTTTACTGTCAAGAACACGTAACGGATTGCTGGTCATGCGGCGCTTGCTGTCTTCGTCTAACAGATCAACATGGGCTGACAAGTATTCAACCAGCGCATCTTTATATAACGCACGCGCTTCGTTAGAGCCTAATGAATTTAACTGCAATTCAACCTGTTGGTCTATGCCGAGATATTTCCACAAACGGGCAGAAAGTAAGATCACTTCCGCATCAATATCTGCACTGGCAATACCGAATGCTTCTACACCAAATTGATGAAATTGACGGTAGCGTCCTTTTTGCGGGCGTTCATGTCTAAACATCGGGCCTGTATACCATAAACGACGTTCCTGGTTATACAACAAGCCGTGTTCGTTTCCCGCGCGTACACAGGATGCTGTCCCCTCTGGGCGCAACGTTAAACTATCGCCGTTACGATCTGCAAAGGTATACATCTCTTTTTCAACGATATCGGTTACTTCTCCGATTGAACGCTTGAAAAGATTTGTATTTTCAACAATTGGCATACGAATTTCAGAGTAGCCATAACTGCTAACGACTTGCCTAAATAATGACTCTAATTTTTGCCAAACAGGCGTTTGTTCAGGAAGGGTATCGTTCATGCCGCGAATTGCTTGGATCTTTTTTGTCACAATGAGTTCCGAATACAGTTGAGAATAAAATTGTGAGTCATTATAAGGACTTTTCAGGTTAGATGAAACCATACAGCAAGGTTTCTCAGTTAATTTCTAATCTCACACAAAAAAGCCCGTTAATATTTGAAAAATAACGGGCTTATTAATTTGTCAACGGTAAGGTCGTTGCGCTTAACCTTTGATGATAATATTTTTCGGATCAAAGCGACTAACACGCGCTCGAATTTTCGCTTCCAGTTGATCAATCACGTTATTATTATCAAAACGCTCGCGCTGACGCACGCCATCTTCGTAAAAACCGCTTTTATTTTTCCCGCCAGTGATCCCTATATCAGAAATTAAGGCTTCACCCGGGCCGTTGACCACACAACCGATAATTGAAACATCCATCGGCATAACAATATCTTCAAGACGCTGCTCCAACGCATTGACCGTAGAGATAACATCAAACTCCTGGCGCGAACAGGTCGGACAGGCAATAAAGTTGATGCCACGACTGCGAATGCGTAATGATTTTAAAATATCAAAACCAACTTTAATCTCTTCAACCGGATCAGCAGCTAGTGATACGCGCAGCGTATCGCCAATGCCTTGAGCAAGTAACATACCTAATCCAACGGCTGATTTGACAGAACCGCTACGCAATCCACCGGCCTCGGTGATCCCCAAGTGCAGTGGTTGAATGATTTGTTTAGCAAGCAGCTGGTATGACTCCACAGCCAGCAGCGCATCGGAGGCTTTTACACTGACTTTAAACTGATCAAAATTAAGACGGTCTAAAATATCAACATGACGTAACGCAGAATCAACCAGCGCTTGTGCAGTGGGTTCACCATATTTCTCTTGAATATCGACTTCCAGTGAGCCACCGTTTACACCAATGCGAATAGGAATATTACGATCACGGGCACATTCAACGACACTGCGGATACGTTGTTCATTGCCAATATTACCGGGGTTAATGCGTAAACAATCAACGCCATATTCGGCTACTTTAAGGGCAATCCTATAATCAAAATGGATATCGGCAATCAGTGGAATATTAGTTAACGCTTTAATTTCTCTGAAAGCTTCTGCGGCATTCATGGTTGGTACAGAAACGCGGACCATATCCGCACCAACGGCTTCTAAACGCTTTATCTGTGCCACGGTTGCAGCAACATCTGTGGTTAAAGTATTGGTCATCGATTGCACTGTAATAGGTGCATTTCCACCAACAGGAACATTCCCCACCATGATCAGCTTAGATTCACGGCGAATAATTGAAGAAGAATGGCTCATAATACTTTTACTCTTTGTTAATAGATTTTTTAAATAATGCGCTCAGGATTTACCCCTGGATAGTAAATTTTGCTGGACGTCCCGGTGCAAAAGTACGCTCTAATTTTTTCCCCTGGTAGTTTATTGTAACGCCGCTTGGATCACCGAGCTTCACTGTAAATGGTGCAACCCCTTCCAGTGCCAAAGCCCCCCCCGCTTTATAAAGACCATAAGCTAAACGTTTACCCTTCGCATCGGTTATTTCTGTCCAGCAATCTTTGCTGAAAGAGACAGTGAGAGATTGGCCATTTGCTGCTGTTTGCGGTGCAGGCGCAGGCTCATCAACTAAATCGGCACTGTTCGCAGCAGCTGTAGCGTCTGTAACTTCTGTAGTTTCTGCAGGTTCAGCGACTTCCCCCGCGTCGGCTGCATTTAGTTGCGTTTTATCGATTGCTTCATTAACAACCAGTGGCGTTACTTGTTGGTCAACATTCCCACTCAGCTCAAGCGTTTCATCTTGTGCAACACCGTCAGAAATCACCTCTTCTGCTGCCGGTAAAGTTTCTGTGTGGTTAAGCAATGGATTAAAAGGCTTATTTCCTTGGTTTAGGATATTTTCTGAGATTGGCTCAGCTTCAATGCTGACAGATTGCCCTCGACTTAAGAAACCGAGTTGATTAGCAATTACCAGCGCAATAGCCGCTAACAGGAGAAAAACCAAGAACCCGCTTGGCCTTGATTTTTTCTTCTTTTTCTTCAGAGGTGCAGCAGTATTGGCTGTCGCTCTAAAATTGCCTTGTGGTTTTTGATTTTTTACAAGCAGCTGGTATTCAGGAAACTCAGAAAGCGCTTTTAAATCCACTATTTTAGCATAATTACTCAGGTAACCACGCAGATAAATAGGTGAATATTTGCCACTGTCAATTAAAACAGTGATGTCGCCTTCCAGGTCATTGACGGTTGCCTCCCCTAAATTTAAACGTGCAGCAACTTCCTCAACGGATAATGATGCCGCTAATCTGGCATTATGTAATGAGAGGCCTAATGGGGTGATAGTTTCTGGGGTTTCGTTATTCATAATATCCATGATTTAAATAATCTAATGCTTGATGTGATTCAGGAAATTTCTTTAATAATACTGCAGCGTATTTATTAAGATTGGCACTTTGTTGAGTAGCATAACTCAATCTAATTGATTGCCACAAACTTTCCGCAGAGTTTCCGCTTTGTTTTTGGTAATTAAGTAAATTTAGCTGTGCTTCTGCATACTTTTTTTGGGTAATATTTATTCTGGCAAGATAAAGATTCAGATATAATTTGTTGGGATTATGGGAAAGTGAATATTGATAATAGAATACGGCTTTATCCAGGTTTTTTACCTTTTCAGCACATAATCCCGCATTCTCATAAGTATCCGCAACCTTGGTATAGCTGGTTTGTTCAATGGCGGTTAAAAATGCCTTTTCCGCTTCTTCATAACGCTTTTGCTTACATAAAAATGTACCATAATTATTGTAAGTATCAGAATTTTTGCGATCTAGCGATAAAGATTTTTTGTATGCCTGTTCTGCTTTCTCATTTTCATTTACTTTTTCATAATAATAAGCAAAAGCACGATAAACATTCGCATCTTTTGGCTGGAACTCTAAGGCTTTCTCAAGATTTAGTTGTGCTAACTGCATCTGTTTATTTTCGATATAGCGTATTGCCAGTTTAACACGTATGTCAGCGGCCGCCTTTGCATCAAAGTTCACTTTTTGACCCGCAGTGGAATTTTTAATAGTAGTAGTAACTTCAGTCGAGGTACAAGCTGACAATGATAACAATAATAAAATAGAAACAAAGAGTTGTTGCATATATTCCTCAAAATGACGCTAAATCATCTACACAAAAACCTCCTCAAAGTGCAACAATCAGCTACTTGAAGTTGTTTTGGTATTGAAGATCAAGGTAACAATATAATAACGGTTTGCGCATCAACATTCACAAACGCCTAAGTTACATTGTGAATGAAAATACCTAACCTTTCATCTTTTTTATTACATTGTTGGAATTTAGATCCGCTTATCTGCCTGATAACACTATCATTGATCCCTGTTTGTATACTCAACACTCACTGATTGCAATATTTTCACCCTGCATGCGTTTCTTCATGGTGCGTTTGGTACGGTCAATAACATCACCGACAAGTTGACCACAGGCAGCATCAATATCATCACCACGTGTTTTACGTACTATTACGGTATAACCATATTCCATTAATACTTTATTAAAACGGTCAACACGACTGTTACTTGGTTTTTGGTAATCATTACCGGGAAACGGGTTAAAGGGAATGAGATTTATCTTACAAGGCGTATCTTTAAGTAATTTGGCTAATTCATGAGCCTGATCCGTCGAATCATTATAATTATCCAACAATAAATACTCTACGGTCACCTTGCCGCGATTAGCATTTGATTTATCAATATAACGTTTCACACCCGCCAAAAAAGCCTCAATATTGTATTTATCGTTAATCGGCATCATTTCTGAACGTAATTTGTCATTGGCAGCATGTAGGGAGATTGCCAAAGCAACATCGATACGATCGCCTAAAATATCAAGTCCCGGCACGACACCTGCCGTTGAGACGGTTACTCGACGTTTTGAAAGGCCATAGCCCCAATCATCTAGCATCAACTCCAAAGCTGGAACAAGATTATTAATATTAAGTAACGGCTCACCCATACCCATCATGACCACATTAGTGATTGGACGTTTGCCACTTTCACCCATTACACCGATGACTTTAGCGGCGCGCCAGACCTGACCGATAATTTCGCTGACGCTTAAATTACGGTTGAATCCCTGTTGCGCCGTTGAGCAGAAGTTACATGCTAATGCGCAACCTACCTGCGAAGAAACGCATAGTGTCGCGCGATCTTTTTCCGGAATATAAACAGTTTCAACGTCTTGATCGCCAACCGTCATCGCCCATTTTATCGTACCATCACTACTGCGCTGCTCAACTTTGACTTGCGGCGCAACAATTTCTGCCCGCTCTTTTAATTTTTCGCGTAGTGTTTTATTAACATTAGACATCAGTTCAAAATCATCGCAACCATAGTGATAGATCCATTTCATCACCTGCTCTGCACGAAAGGGTTTTTCGCCTAATTCAACAAAAAACGCGCGTAAACCTTCGCGGTTCAAATCCAATAGGTTTACTTTTTTAATATTCATGAAAGCCTCGTTAACAACAATAAATTACTGGAGAATGCTAAGCATTCTCAAAATCAGGGGAAGGATTGTACAAAGGTTAAATAGATTTAGCCAGCGTGAAAACAACAAATACAAACGGTTTGTCCGCCGGAAATTTAATTTTTATGATTAAATAACTGTCAGCATTGGGATTTGTTGCTTTTCTGACCAGCTGTAATAAATTTCAGGCGGAAGCTTTGATCCTCTGCTGTTAATGGTTTTTTGAATTTTACCACGCTTTAACAGTACCGCCATCATCGGCGCTAACCCTTCTTGCCTTAAATGAAAGTGTTTAAGCAATTTATTTTCCTCCACCCTTTGCGCATTTTGAATATAATCACTGATCGCCTGTAAAATCATAATCAAACCGCCTGTACTTTAATTTCAGCCAAAACATTGCCTTTACGTTTGAGCAGGTATAACACGGATACAATTATCAACGCAGAGGCAACTAAATAGATAATACTGCTCGAAGGTTGTATTGAAAAGGTGGCAATTTGATAATAAGAAACCGACACGATATAAGCCACTGCCGTTGTCCAAATCGCGATAAACTTAGCCCACTGTCCACCGACTTCACGGACAATAGCTCCCATAGCGGCTGCGCAAGGTGCATACAATAAAATAAATAACAGGTAAGCAAACGCGGCTTCCTGACTGACAAACGCTTTTTGGATATTGCTGTATATTGTTAGATCAACACCCTGCTCCTGAGCTGCGACTGCTAAATCGGCCACTTCTCCCACGTTGATACCTAACGGATCACTGATATTAATACCCAGTAAGTTTTCAGGGATCGTTTGCAGTGCGTTATTGAGTTTATCTACAAAACTTAGCGGAATATCATTTTCCACCTGCTTAGTGGAATAAAGGTTATTTAAAGTACCGACTATCGCCTCTTTGGCAAATAATCCGGTAACGATACCGACCGTTGCAGGCCAGTTCTCGTTGGTCACACCAAGTGGTGATAAAATCGGAGTAACAATTTGAGCACCTTTACTGAGTAATGACTGGTCACTGTCCTGATGCCCGAAACTGCCATCCAGACCAACAGAATTAACAATATTTAACAGAGTCACTACCAGGACAATCGTTTGTCCAGCCCCTAATACGAAACTTTTAAGTTTTTGCCATGTTTTAATGGCAGTACTCTGCAGCGTTGGTAGCTCATAATCAGGTAACTCTAAAAACAGGTTTTCACTTTTCCCGGGCAGCAAAGTCCGGCTTAATACAAATCCGGTAAAGACTGCAACCAAAATGCCGATTAGATAAAGTAAGAAAACAATATATTGGCCACTTTCGGGGAAAAAGGCGCTGGCAAAAAGAGCATAAACTGGTAAACGGGCACCACAGGACATAAACGGAGACATAATAACCGTTAATAAACGTTCGCGCTCTTTATCCAGTGTTCTGGCCGCCATTACAGCCGGCACGGTACAACCAAAACCAACAATCATCGGCACGAAAGATTTCCCCGGCAAACCTAACCACTGCATAGCACGATCAATAACAAATGCCGCTCGCGCCAGATAACCCGAACCTTCTAATAAAGTGAGAAACAGATATAAGCAGGCAATAACGGGAATAAAGGTCATCACTGTTTGCACACCATTACCGACACCATAAGCTAATATATTGATTAACCATTCAGGTGCAGAAACTGCAGCTAATAATTGCGCACTACCATCAACAAAAATAGCGCCAGCTGCAATATCAAAAAAATCGATAAATGCACTGCCGATGTTAATAGAAAACATAAACATCAGATACATGACAAACAGGAAGAAAGGAATACCGGTAAAACGGTTCAAAGTAAGCGCATCGATTTTTTCAGTAATACTGCGCCCCAGATGCCCCTGCAAACGCACAGATTTCTGAGATAGCTGGTAGATAAAGCTGTAACGTGTATCAGCAATCTGCAAGTCAATATCCACTGCCAACACATTTTTGTCTTTCTCAATCGACAGCAGATCTTCAGGTGTGAAGAACGCGGCAATAGAGTGATCATTTTCTAATAATTTTATGGCTAAAGCACGATCTTCAAGCGGGCATGCAGTCTTGTTAATTAATAACGTCGCCTTTTCAATAAGTGGCTCTAGCGCAACACCGTAATTGAGAGAAATTGGGGTAGTCAGGTTTGTTTCATTAAGTGATTTAAGCTGGTCTTTAAACTTATCAACTGAGCTTTTATCATGCGCAGAAAGGGTAATAACAGGACAACCGAGTGCTTGTGCAATGCTTTTTTCATTAATAACTAACTGTTTTTTATCCGCCACATCCATCTTATTCAGCACAGCAACGATCGGTAAACCAAGCTCTTTTAACTGCAGGGTTAAATACAAACTGCGTTCCAGGCAACTTGCATCGATCACATTGATAATCATATCAGGCGAATTTTGCATAATATAATCAAAGGCAACGCGCTCATCTAATGAGCTGCCTTCAGGATCATAATCAAGGTTATAAATACCGGGTAAATCGATCAATTTAACAGAGGTTTGATCAGCCAGTGTAAAATGCCCGGTCTTTTTTTCAACCGTTACGCCACTCCAGTTACCGACACGTTGATTGGCACCGGTTAACGCATTAAATAAACTTGTTTTGCCTGAATTCGGATTACCAATTGTTGCAATGGTTAAACTCATGCACAAACCTCTACCTGAATCTGCTTAGCTAAATTCTTACGCAGTGCTATCGAGCTATTCGCGCAGCGAACCGCAATGGGATCCCCCATCGGCGCAATGCGCAACAGTTGTACGGTGGCTTTCGGTAAAAATCCCATATTAAGCAGTTTCTTACGCATAGCAGGCCCCATATCTTGCATATGGACAATATTGGCGATTTGCCCAACTTTAAGATCAGATAAAAGCATATGTAACCTCACTTATTTAACTTGCCGTTAACACATCTGATAATCATTATCATTTACATTAATAATAGAGGAAAAACATCCCTTAAACAATGATATTTATCAATTTTTGCTGTTATTTTATAACCAACTACTCGAAAATGCAGATTCACAAGCAAGCCTTGGTACCCTTGCAAAATTCAACATTAAGTGAATTATATTCGATCAATTGATCTTATCACCCCAATCAAGCCTTATAATAAAACTAGCAATCTTTATACCAAAGTAGATTCATCATTTTTAAAGCAGTAAATGCAGCACTCCTGGGTTTTTAAATACCAGTTAAATCAAGTAGTTTCCATAATAATGATTGGCTATTCGAAAACGCAAAAACAAAACAGAGATTACCATTAATATCTTCAATTGCACTGTACCCTACAGAAGTTGCTCTCATTGTAGGTCGTTTTGTGCCTAATTTGGGGTATAGCTTTGTCCATTTTCGCGCTCTTAATAATATGTTAAACTGGCAAAAAATGACTACCGGAAAAAAATATGGACTTCAGCGAACTTAATCTTGTGTACTCCACTGATGGTGGAAAAATTAATAAACCAGCCGAGAAAAAGAAGGTGCCGGAAGGTGACGGCATTATTCGCATTCATCGTGAAACGAAAGGCCGAAAAGGCAAAGGCGTGATCTTGATTAAAGGTCTGCAACTTGACGAAAATGCGCTTAAAGAATTGGCTAAAGAGATAAAAAAACGTACAGGTACGGGAGGAAGCGTTAAAGATTTTATTATTGAAATTCAAGGGGATCAACGTGAACTTGTAAAAACCCTTTTAGAGAAAAAAGGCTATACAGTAAAATTAGCGGGCAGCTAAAACTAAAACACATGAGGAGAGCATCGTCATGTGTTTTGTGAAGACTATTTTTCAGTCAACGCTTGGTCTGAAAACTTAATACCCTGCCAGCCAGAGATCATAAATTGACGAATATTTTGATGATCGCTTGCCTGAGGATGGCTTAAAACATCTTCCCGATAATAACGGCCAAAGCAAGCAAGTGTATGTCGCTCATCTAAATTGTGTAAATTTGCAAAAGAAAATATCTTACATGAACCAGAATTTTGACCGGCTAAATTGAGCTGTGCACCATTTTGGAATTCAGTCTCACTAAAATGGTAATTGTTATCTATCAACGCAATCACATCTGAGAACTCTATCTCGTTGGGTTGTTTCTTTATTTTTTCTAAAAAATCATTAACTTGCATAATAATAAATTACCATTTTATGAATCAAAATAGATCGTTTTATCCTTCGGCATATTTTCCGGACTAATCGACTCGCCTTTAATGACTTTCTCTTCACTAGCCCATTCGCCGAGATCGATGAGTTGACAACGTTTACAGCAAAATGGACGATGCTTGTTCTCAATTACCCATTCAACTTCTTTTTTACAGGTTGGGCAGTTAACTTTCATAACAAAATACCTAACAACAAATTTGCTTAAAGGAAACACTATCTTGCGCATTGGTTTCAGTTACAACGCTCATAAAACGGATCGAATAGCGATGCTTGTGGCCACTGATCACCGGATAAACCGCTTGATTGTTCTCAACCTGAATAATAATAAAAGCACAATTTTCAACTTCAGCCTGATAAAAACCATTGTTAGCGATTTGCTCTGTGGCAACGCCTTGCGAACGTTTTATTTTGAGAAATAAAGTCAAGGCTTTTTCCAGACTTTCAAAATGGCTAAACCAGGATTGCGCATCTGCCTTACGTTTTTCTACATCACCCGCAAGCCAAAATTGAAACTGTGGTAAATCAAAACTACAGGTACCACTTGGTATAAAAAAACGCTGTTTTAAGGAGGTTAAAAAACGGTTAGTTTTAAAGTAACGCAATTGCTTTGGCAAGCATAGTACAACCTGAACAAGCCCGTCAATCTCTTCGATTAAATCTTTAACAGCCTGTCGATCAACTTCTTCATAGTTTAACCAGCCACGCATCTGTTCTGACAAAACACGTAAATCTTTAACTAAATCATGACGAATATCACTACGTTCAGCTAATTCAAGCAATTCAAATAACGCTTTAAAAAACACGGTAGTATCATTCCCATGTTTAAAAGAGATACTCTTTTTAAGTTGCGTAAAGAGAAATTCAAAACGTAAATAACTACGACTTTTCTCATTAAGAGGATATTCATAAGCGATCATTTTTATTTAAAAATCTCCAGAAAAAAAATACAACAATACAGTAAAAGTTAATAAACAGGAAACAAATGTGAATTAGTTTTTCAATTTAAGAAATTGATCATGAAGTTGTTGTACTTCAGTTTGTAATTCAAGCAGAGAAAGATGGCTATTATCAATAATAAAATCAGCTTGCTGCAGACGTTGCTGGCGATCTATTTGACTTTTTATAATCGCTTTAATGCTCTCTTCGCTAGCATTATCGCGTTGGCACGCCCTTTGTACCTGCAACCTTTCATCAATATCAACGACCAGATTGTAATTGGTTAATTTATTTAATTTATTTTCAAATAATAAAGGCGCTTCCAATATTGCATAATCACCTTTAAGCGAATGCAATTGCTGCATTATTCTATCACGGATCAGAGGATGTAATAAATTATTCAGCCATATTTTTTGATCCTCATTTAAAAAAATAAGTTTACGCAGCAAAGTACGATTGAGTTCCCCGTGCACTAATATATCACTGCCAAAATGCCGGGCAATTTCAGTTAACGCAGGTTGCCCCCCTTCAACAACTTGCCTAGCCACCAGATCCGCATCGATAATCTGCACACCTAATTCAGAAAAAAAACGCGATACCGTTGATTTGCCACTGCCAATCCCCCCCGTTAAACCGATAATTAATGTCATGATATTCCTTTAGGTTAGATTTATTTCCTATTTTGCTGCTTTTATCCGGCGTTGTCACTTCAGAACATTGGTATTGACAATGCATTAAGGTAATATTTGTTTTTTTATTTTTAATGGACATTCACCATGGTTGCACAAGAAATAACCCGCAGTGTTAAAATTGCTTTAGATGAAGACTTAAACGGCCTTTCTGCGCTGGAAGGAGATATCACAGCGAATTTAATTCCTGCAGATAAACAAGCTAAAGCGGTCGTTATAACACGTGAAGATGCTATTTTTTGTGGAAAAGCATGGACTGAAGAGGTGTTTAGACAACTCGGCGATCAAGTTAAAATAACCTGGTTTGTCAAAGATGGTGATTTTATTAAAGCGAATAGTCAATTATTCACCGCTGAAGGCCCTGCCCGTACTTTACTGACTGGGGAACGTAGCGCCCTTAACTTTATACAAACCCTCTCTGGTATCGCCACAAACGTTAGGCATTACATGGATTTGATCGCAGAAACAGATTGTAAGTTGTTAGATACCCGTAAAACATTACCCGGTTTACGTAATGCCTCAAAATATGCGGTATTATGTGGCGGTGGTCATAATCATCGCATGGGCTTATATGATGCTTATTTAATAAAAGAAAATCATATTCTTGCTTGTGGCAGTATTCGGGCTGCGATCGAACTGGCCAAAATCCAGCGTCCTGGCGTGCTGGTAGAAATAGAAGTTGAGTCTATTGCAGAATTAAAGCAGGCATTAGATGCCGGTGCAGGACGCATAATGTTAGATAATTTCACTATTGAGAAGATGCGCGAAGCTGTCGCCGTTAACCGAGAAAATCCCAATTATCATGCTGAGTTAGAAGTTTCCGGCAATGTGAACAGCAAAACAGTGCTTTCTTATGCACAAACTGGCGTGGATTATATCTCTGTCGGTGCTCTGACTAAACATGTTCAGGCTGTCGATTTATCAATGCGTTTGGTCAATTAATTTGAATTTATAGAATAGCCTCCCTACACTGGTAACACAGCTAGGGAGTTTTTTATGTTATATAGTACTTTTATTTGTTTACTTCTCTTTTTTTCATCATTATCCCATGCAGGCGATCTTCAACCTCCCCCAATTCAACTTGCCACCATCTATGATCAAGATATTAATATCCAGCAGTATTGGGTAAGTGAAAAATTAGATGGTGTACGTGCTTATTGGAATGGCAAACAACTTATTTCCAAGCAGGGTAATATTTTTAACGCGCCCGCATGGTTTATAAAAGATTTTCCGATTGACCCTTTAGATGGCGAGTTATGGATTGCCCGTAACCAATTTGAAACAGTTTCAAGCATCACTCGAAAAAAAAATGCTCCTGATCAGGAATGGCAAAAAATCTCTTTCATGATTTTTGATCTGCCCGGATCTGACCAAAATTTCACATCACGCCTACAACGACTGCAAAAATTAATAGCATTAAGTAACTCCCCCTACCTTAAGTTAATTAAACAACAAAAAATGAACAGCAATAAACAACTGCAATTATTCTTGGAGAAGGTACTTTCAGAAGGTGGCGAAGGGTTAATGTTACATAAAGATGATGCTTATTATCAGGCAAAACGCAGTAAAGATTTAATGAAATTAAAAAAACAGGAAGATGCTGAAGCGGTGGTTATTCAACATCTGCCAGGTAAAGGACGAAACAGCGGCAGACTTGGCGCACTATTGGTTGAAACAGAGACTGGCATAAAATTCAAAATCGGTACCGGCTTTTCGGATCAGGAGCGTGAAAACCCTCCGCCAATTGGCGCGACAATCACCTACACCTATATTGGTAAAACGCGTAACAATGTCCCGCGTTTTGCCAGCTTTAAACGTATCAGAGAGATTTATTAAAGCGTAGACAGGCGAATAATGCGGCCACAAATCACAGTTTGGCAATAACAACCGCATTGGCATCTGGAAAGGTATAATTTTGTAACTCGGTTTTTTTAACCCAGCGCATAACCTGTCCTTCATTAGCCAAAACGTCACCGCGAAACTTGCTGATCAGATAAAAATTTAAATTCAGTTGTTTATCACCATAATCAAAAAATAGCGTTTCGAATAAGCGGTAGTCAAGCGCAGTGATTGCGACCTCCTCTTGTAATTCTCTTAACATTGCCTGTTCCGGTGTTTCATTCGATTTAACTTTTCCACCAGGAAATTCCCACTTCCCGCCTTGATGCACATCATCCGGACGTAAACAGATCAAAAACAGATCCTCTGTTTTTTTAACAATCGCAATACTGATTTCAATAATTTTCATAACCGTCCTGAAAAAAAAAGGCTCTTTAAAAAGAGCCTTATTAATTGTTAAACTTTAAAGGGTAGACTAAGCAAGTTTACCATGACACTGCTTATATTTTTTACCTGATCCACATGGACAAGGTTCATTACGCCCTACTTTTCTTTCATGGGGTATAGGAGCGTCATCGCTAACCGCTTCGTCAGCAACCACTTCACCACTGTTCGCTTGCGCATGTTGCATTTCGAGTTTAGCTTGAGCCTGACGACGTTGCTCTTGAATCGCTTCTGCCTCTTCTTTTGACTGCACTTGTACTTTGGACAAAATGGTAACAACATCACGTTTCAGGTTTTCTAACATCTGTAAAAACAACTCAAAAGATTCACGTTTATATTCCTGCTTAGGATCTTTTTGTGCGTAACCACGTAGATGAATCCCCTGACGCAAGTGATCCATCGCAGCAAGATGCTCTTTCCATAATGAGTCAATGGTTTGCAGCATTACAGATTTTTCAAAACTAGCGATAATTGTCGGGCCAACTTGTTCTTTTTTAGCTAGGTATGAAGACTTTGCATGCTCTACAATTTTTTCTCGAATAGTCTCTTCCTGCAGATTCGCATCATCGATTAACCATTGCTGAACAGGTAGCTCAATGAAAAAGTCTGATTTTAAACGCGCTTCTAACCCTTCCAGATCCCATTGCTCGGTCAGTGAGTGCGGTGCGACATATTCATCAATACAGCTGTTAAACACGTCATCCCAGATTTGCTCAATAGTATCTGTAATTTCGTCACTGTCCATGACCCCGTTACGCTGCTGATAAACGACTTTGCGTTGTTCGTTAGCCACATCATCAAAATCCAGAAGCGATTTACGCATATCGAAGTTACGCCCTTCGACTTTACGCTGGGCATTTTCAATAGCACGGGTAACCCAAGGATGTTCGATTGCCTCACCATTCTCCATACCCAGTTTTTTCATCATGTTAGATACTTTTTCTGATGCAAAGATACGCATTAGAGAGTCTTCCATTGATAAATAGAAACGACTTTCACCTGGGTCGCCCTGACGTCCGGAGCGGCCGCGCAGCTGGTTATCAATACGACGCGATTCATGGCGCTCAGTACCGATGATATATAGACCACCTGCATCTAATACTTTTTGATGCTCCTCTTTCCAAATCACTTTCTCTGCAGCAATTTGCTCTTCGCTCAGATCACCTAATCTGTCCAGGCGCGCTTGCAAATTACCACCGAGCACGATATCCGTCCCCCTACCGGCCATATTGGTGGCAATAGTGACAGATCCCAACGCGCCCGCTTGAGCAATAATATCAGCCTCTTTAGCATGGAATTTAGCATTTAACACACTGTGTTTAATTTTTTCTTTATCCATCAAATGCGATAATAATTCGGAATGTTCAATAGATACTGTTCCGACTAGCACTGGCTGACCTTTATCCAGACGCGTCTTGATATCATCCACGATCGCTTGATATTTCTCTTGTTCGGTTAAATAAACTAAATCACCACCATCTTTACGGACCATCGGCTGATTAGTTGGCACAACGATCGTCTCCAAGCCATAAATAGACTGGAATTCAAATGCTTCTGTATCCGCTGTGCCGGTCATACCAGCTAGTTTTTCATAAAGGCGGAAATAGTTCTGAAAAGTAATTGAGGCTAATGTTTGGTTTTCATTTTGAATATTAACCCCTTCTTTAGCTTCAACTGCCTGATGCAGCCCCTCTGACCAGCGCCGTCCCGGCATTGTGCGGCCAGTGTGTTCATCAACAATAACAATCTCACCTTTATCGGTGACAATATATTCGACATCTTTTTCAAATAAGGTGTGTGCACGCAGCGCAGCATTAACATGATGTAACAGGGTAATACTAGCAGCAGAATATAGTGATTGATCTTGGTCAAGTAAACCACGGTCTTGTAAGATATTCTCTACCTTCTCCTGGCCACGCTCAGTAAGTAAAACCTGTTTGTTTTTTTCATCAACAGTGAAATCCCCCTCCCCGATATAGTCCTCAGTGTCTTCTTTTTCTTGCTTAGTCAACATAGGGATAACAGTATTCAGCTCGGTATATAAAGTCGCATCACCGTCAGTAGGGCCGGAAATAATAAGCGGTGTTCTTGCCTCATCAATTAAGATTGAGTCAACTTCATCAATAATGGCATAGTGTAATGGACGCATAACACGTTGCTGTGCTTCAAACGCCATATTATCGCGCAAGTAATCAAAACCAAATTCATTATTTGTACCGTAGGTAATGTCCGCAGCATAAGCTGCTCGCTTCTCTTCCGATGACATCCCCGATATATTAATACCAACGCTTAGACCCAAGAATTCAAAAAGTTTCGCATTCCACTCCGCATCACGGCGTGCAAGGTAGTCGTTCACGGTAATGACATGCACACCTTTACCGGTTAGTGCATTTAAATAAGCAGATAACGTGGCCGTTAATGTTTTACCTTCACCAGTGCGCATTTCTGCAATTTTATTGTCATTTAAAATCATGCCGCCAACTAATTGCACATCAAAATGACGCATACCAAATACACGTTCAGATGCACTGCGTACAACAGCGAAAGCTTCAACAAGAATGGTATCAAGGTTTTCACCAGATGCGATACGTTCTTTAAATTCACTTGTTTTAGCTTTTAATTCCACATCTGAAAGCGCTTTAATTTGAGGTTCTAATTTGTTTATTTCATCCACTACTTTGCGCAGTTTCTTTAAATAACGGTCATTACGACTGCCTATTATTTTTGTTATTAGCTGTGTAATCATTTTATTTTTCTCACTGTATAAAAATTAATAATTTTAATGGTAAACAGTTCGTGCCAAATCTACTTGCAACAAGCAGTGACTGTTTATTGAAACTAGGCATTTGATAATGCGAGTTAATTGGTTATAAAATCAGACTCACCAGCATTAAGAGAAAGCCTGAGCAGAGACAGGATAACCAAGCTGTATTAAAATGCTGTATAACTGCAGGACATGGTGGTTAACTTATATAATTTCAAGCCTGCATAGCAATTTTGTTGACCTAATTCCAAATCTGAAAATTTTATATTCATTTTTGCCGATTTATACCCAAACCACCTCAATATACAAGCTTCAGCAATTTACACTTCAGGCGGTTTCTTCTAAGATCCAGGCAACACGCTGAATTTTCCTCTGAAGTAGTTTGGCTATAAATAATCCCTAAACATAACATAGTGTTATGCTTAGCCTCTGCTATGGATCCATTTTACAGACAGTAAAACCCTTTCTATTCCAGTTTATGCAATTAGAATATCGCGTTACTGCAATCCATGCTTTGTTTTGATCCATCTTTCCGCGCTTAAATAAGCTAATTAGCGAAATGCGCATAATCTAAAACAAAAATCTGTTTCCTTACTTGAATAGATAACCGCTATACTGATCATTGTGTATTTACTATCGATGAACTTAATGAATAGAACCCGACAACCAAAAACCATCTCTTCGTTGTTAAATAAAAGCGGTCTGCAATATGATATGGTAAAGATCACAAGGTTGAATAGTTTACTACAAAGCTATTTAAAACAACATAATATCCAAGGATATAGGATAGGAAATTTGCAAAATGGGAGCTTACTGATAGAAATTCCTGATGCAACGTGGATGTTGCGCCTGCAATTTATGCGGACTGAGCTACTGACATTATTACGTCAGCAAATACCTGCACTAATGCGTATCAATATCAAGGTAAACCCGACGCTGTCCAAAACCACCAAGAAAGCACATCATCAGCCGAAAAAAGATATTAAACGCGCGGAAAAAATGCCGCTAGATGTTGCCGAGTCTTTTTTAGCATTGGCCGAAGACGCCGATCCAGAGTTACAAGCCGCTTTACGCTCTTTAGCCAAATATTGTAATCATTGAGATCTTAAAAACAAAAAAGCCTTTAGAAACTAAAGGCTTTTTAGAGATTTTTGTTCGTTTAGTTAAACAGCAAAAACTGGCGTAATGTACTGAACTGGGGATTCTGCAACCGGTTCTTCAAATGTCACCATTTCCCACGCTTCCTGATCTGCTAACAAAGCACATAGAAGCTGGTTATTAAGTGCATGGCCGGTTTTAAATGCTTTCAGATGACCTAAAATCGTATAACCAGAAAGATAAAGATCACCAATTGCATCTAACACTTTATGTTTAACAAATTCATCTTCGTAACGTAAACCTTCCGGATTTAATACACGAAACTCATCTAAACCAATCGCATTGTCCAAACTGGCACCTAACGCCAAATTATTTGATTGCAAATATTCGACACTTTTCATAAAACCGAATGTTCTGGCCCGGCTAATCTCTTTAACAAAAAGATCGCCTGAGAAATCCATTTGTATATGTTGATTTTGACTTTCAATAACAGGATGGTCGAAATCAATTTTAAAATCTAAACTAAAACCTTTATTCGATGGGTGTAATTCAGCCCATTTACCTTCTTTCTCATCTTCAACACGAATGGTCTTTTTCACGCGAATAAACTTTTTAGGGCTATTTAATTCTTCAATACCCGCAGATTGCAGGAGAAAAATAAACGGGCTCGCGCTGCCATCCATAATCGGTATTTCAGGGGCGTCAACATCAATAATAATATTATCAATGCCTAATCCAGCAAGTGCAGCAGAAAGGTGCTCAACCGTTGATATTTTTTGACCTTGATCATTAACTAAACAAGTACATAACAGCGTTTCTTGAACAGCTTGCGCATGTGCTTTAAAACTAACAACAGGATCCAAATCAGTGCGACGATAAATAATACCGGTATTCGCAGGTGCAGGATGAAACTCAATGGTCACCTTATTACCAGAGTGCAGGCCAATTCCTATCGACTTAACGCTCTGCTTAAGTGTTCTTTGTTTAATCATCGTTCCCCCTACTATTCTCTTTAGAATATAATTTGCGCAATTTTACCAGTTTGTGAGCGATATCGCAAACTGGTAATAATCATTAATCAGCCTGTTTACGTAAAAATGCTGGAATATCTAAATAGTTGTTGGATTCATTTGTAGCTGCGCTTTCGCTTTCAATGTGCTCATTTTCTTCATCTTCGTTGCTAGCTTCCGGCTTCGAGCGCTGAACATTTGCTGTTTGACTTTTATTGGTAGCAGGAAGATCCGATTTACGACTGCCAAGACCAGTAACAATAACCGTAACGTGTAATTGTCCAGTATCAATATCAGGATCAACAGTCACACCATAAATAATCTGCGAATCGTCAGAGGCAAACTCTTTCAGAGCATCACCGACTATATGGTACTCATCCCAGCTGAAATCCAGACCGGCAACGATATGCACCAATACACCACGGGCATTTGACAGATCAACATCTTCAAGTAACGGACAAGAGATAGCCTTCTCAACTGCTTCTTCAGCGCGATCTTCACCCGTAGCAACTCCAATTCCCATTACTGCATTGGTACCCGCTTCAGTCATAACCGTTCTAACATCGGCAAAGTCAATATTAATGGTACTTTCTTCATTATTAATTATTGCAGAAAAACCAGATACTGCATCATATAACACGCCATTTGCTGCACTTAATGCATCTAAGAATGAAACACCACGCGGTAATGATTTTTGCAATTTATCATTTGGAATGATCAGCAATGAATCAATATGCTCAGACAAACGCGCGATCCCCTGATTTGCATAGTTAATTCGTTTTTTACCTTCAAAGGTAGAAGGTTTAGAAACAACCCCAATGGTCAGAGCACCAAGTTCTTTAGCGATTTCAGTTACAACTGGAGAAGCGCCCGTTCCCGTTCCTCCGCCCATTCCTGCAGCGATAAAAACTACATCAGCGCCCATTAGCAGCTCACGAATTTTATCTTTATCTTCCAAAGCCGATTGATAACCAATTTCAGGATTTGCACCAGCTCCTAATCCATTGGTGATATTCGCACCAAGTTGTAAACGGATATCAGCTTTCGATGAACGTAATGCCTGCGCATCTGTATTCATAGCAATAAATTCAGCGCCGGTTAGGCCCTTTTCGATCATGTAGTTGATCGCATTACCGCCACCACCGCCTACCCCTACTACTTTAATAACAGCTTGTTGTTGATGATCATCATTGACTATTTCAAACATTTGTTCTTTTTCCACTTTATATGAATTATCAGACATAGTATCACCGCCTCGGTTATACAAAAATTAATTACTAATATCCTTTTTAAAACCAGCTCTTAAACTTATTTAAAATCACCGAGAAACGGCTTACTTCAATAATTTCATCGCTATCGTTAAGTACATTTTTGAAACGCAATAATCCCAACGCCGTTGAATAGGCCGGTGTAGTAACGTCATCACCCAAGCCCTGCAAGTTTTGCGGTGTGCCTATCCGCACTTGCATATTATCAAAAATTTTCTCTGTAACTTCAACCAACCCCTCAATTTGAGCGGAACCACCGGTTAAAACAATCCCTGCGGCCAATTTCCGTTTTAAACCTTCATTCTCCAGCCCGCTGTTGAGTTTAGCTAACTCTTTTTTGATTAAACCAAGCAGTTCACTATAGCGAGGTTCAATCACATCAACTAACATTTCCCGTTGAATAGTCCGCCCGGAGCGACCGCCAACGCTAGTTAATTCAATCAGTTCATCCGGATAAACAGACTCGTGCAATAGACTACCATATTCAATTTTAATTTTTTCAGCTGAACTTGGTGGTGTGCTAAAAACATAAGCAATATCGCTGGTCACGGCGTTTCCAGCATAACCTAACACAAAGCTATGACGCAACACACCGGCGATATAAACACAAATGTCCATAGTACCACCACCTATATCAACAACACAGACGCCTAACTCTTTTTCATCATCACTTAAAATAGCAGTGCTTGAAGCAACACCGGCGAAAGTGAGTTGATCTATCGACAACCCACATAACTCAACTGCTTTTTCTAAATTTTTGACCAAGTCATTATGGCAGATCAACAAATGCACATCCGCTTTTAATTTGACCCCGGATAACCCGAGCGGATTATGAATACCGTTCTGAGAGTCAATCGAATACTGCTGCGGAATCGCATGCAATATACGCTGTTCATCACGAATTTTAACCGCTTGTGCATTATGAATAACATTTGCGATATCAAACTGAGTGACTTCACTATCTTCGATTACCCAAGTACCCGATTCATTTCTTGACTCAATATGCGTACCGGAAACAGATAAATTTACTGAAGATACTTTACAACTGGCCATCTCTTCAGCAACCGATAATGCTTTTTGAATCCCCGCAACAACGGCATCTAAATTAGTAACGGATCCTCTCTCAATACCTTTTGTAGGCACCACTCCAACCCCCACGATATTGAGCGTGCCATTGGCCATCTGTTCACCAATTAAGAGAACAATTTTACTGCTGCCAATATCTAAACCAACTGTATACCTACTGTCCATATCCAAAGCTCACCGTTTATCTTTATTCAACGACACAATCTTGTGCGAGTCATTAACTATTAAGGTTGTATTTTTCCAACCAATCGCGATGCCCGTATCATAACGCAAATCTAAATAGTCAATGGTACTGATATCATATTTATTTTCTATTAATGGAAAAACGCTTAAAAATCGTTGAATACGGTCCAACTTTTGCTCTTTTCCCAAACGTAAGGCAATCCCATTGTCTAAAATAATATTAGTGGAGTTGCGCTTATCATTGTTTAATGCTGCAATTTTAAAGTTATTTACTTTTAATAACTGTTCAAGCTCCACGTAAGTTTGCAATACTTGTTTAGCAAACTCATTTGCACCGTAAAGTGAAATATATTTACCAGGTGCGCCTTCAAGAGAAGCATCAATAATCTCTCCGTTGCTATTTAAAAGCATTTTATCATTCCAAATTGCAATGATAGATTGTTCGACTACATGTATTTTTATTGTATTCGGCCATTGTTTGCGTATTGATGCAGAATAGACCCATGGCATATCTTCAATCTGTTTTTGAATTTCAGTTACTTCCAAGGTAAAAAAATTCAACCTGTTTTTTTGATTTTTCAATACTAAGCGTACATCTTCCGATGTAATATGCTGCATCTCACCGGTTAAAACCAAAGAGGTTAGCGGCAATGATTTCTCATCAGTTAACCACTCTTTTAATTTATAATAACAGCCATGCAAAGCATAAATTAAAGCGAGAAAAAAAATCAAACTCATCCATTTAGCTATTTTGCTTTTCTTTAATCTATTCCTCATATGATTACAGCGTTTGCTTTAAAATTTCGATGACAAGCTGATCGAAATCATAACCGGCCTGCTTAGCCGCTTTAGGGACCAGACTTGTTTCAGTCATACCCGGTACGGTATTCACTTCCAATAAATACCATTGCCCTGACTGATCCAACATCACATCAACCCGTCCCCATCCACTGCAACCAATCGCTGCAAATGCATCACTTGCCAGCTCATTTAATTCATCTAGCTTGCCTTGCTCAAGACCGCAAGGACAATAATATTGTGTATCATTCGATTGATATTTAGCCTGATAATCATAAAATGCATTATTAGTCTGCATACGAATAGCCGGCAGTGCTTTGCCATTTAACATAGAAACTGTGTATTCCTGACCTGTTATCCACGTTTCAAGTATCACTTTATTATCATATTTAAAAGCGTCATTCAGTGCATCAATAAGGGCAGCAGCATTATTCACTTTTGCCATACCGATACTTGAACCTTCATTAACCGGCTTGACCATCACAGTGCCTGACAATTTTTTGAGTATATCTTCAGCTTGCCTTGAATCAAAGCTATCTTTTAATATGATTTGATATGGCGCCGTTGGTAATTGCAAGCATTGCCAGATTTGCTTGGTTTTTGACTTATCCATGGCAATGGCCGAACTTAATATATCACTGCCTGTATATGAGATACCTAATGTGCTTAAAAATCCCTGTATAACACCGTCTTCACCTCCTCTACCGTGTAAAACAACAAAAGCTCGATCAAAGTTTAATTTTTTAAGATCAGTTATATCATCAAACTTAGGATCAAAAGCGCATGCATTAACACCCTGGCGTAATAATGCATCCAGCACTGCCTTTCCGGATCTTAAAGAAACGTCTCGCTCCGCGCTATTACCACCAAACAAAACCGCAACTTGGCCAAAATCTACACTCATTCTACGCTACCCGTTTCTTTCATATCTTCTATATTCAATTTTAATTCCGCTAGGATTTTTACCACCTTGCCAATATTTCCAGCCCCTTGTGTTAGAACAAGATCTCCACCTTTAATTATCTGGGCAAGCGCAGCAGGCAACTCATCGGGCGTGGCGACGAATATAGGCTCTTTACCACTGTGTTGACGGATCGTTCGACATAAAGAACGACTGTCTGCACCGGTAATTGGCGATTCACCAGCGGCATAAACATCCAGCAATAACAACTGATCAACTTGTGCCAGCACATTCGCAAAATCCTCATAAAGGTCGCGTGTTCTTGTATATCTGTGCGGTTGATAAGCCATCACCAAGCGTTTATCGGGCCACCCCGCGCGTGCTGCATTAATAGTTGCTTGCACTTCTGTCGGATGATGACCGTAATCATCAACTAAAATAGCTTTACCGCGTCCTGTTTCAAATTCACCATATTGTTCAAAACGGCGGCCTATGCCGGCAAATTCATTGAGCGCTTTTAAAATTGATTGATCATCAATATTATCTTCCATCGCCACTGCAATCGCAGCGGCTGCATTAAGTGCATTATGTTTTCCTGGAAGATTGAGCTGGATTTTTAGTGCGGGTTTATTAATCCGATGCACTAAAAACTCACTGCGATTTACGTTTTGTGAAAATCCTGAAATGCGCACATCTGCCTGCTCATGAAAACCATAAGTAATGGTTTGCCGAGCAAACCGGGGGATTAATTGTTCAATAACCGGATCATCCAGACACACAACCGCAGTTCCATA
>JBATHQ010000552.1:0-2708 GCA_049667005.1 Psychromonas sp. | reverse complement strand
GAAAGCGCTAAATTAGAGTTCTGCTGAACCATCGCATGCAGTAAATCCGTCTGAAAACGATGAATAGCGCTGTGGCCATGCCACTCGCCCACCAGAACAACGTTTGCTTTTTCGCTATCAGACAGTAAATTCTGCATTGTAATAACCTGATTTTGTGGTGAAATTAACTTATAGTCAAAATAGGTGGAGATACTGTTCGGCTGTTCAGAAGTAACCGGAGTTTGCGCCGTCATAGAGGTACAACCTGATAAAATCATCAATAGAGAAAAGCTGATGGAACGGATTTGAGCGTTACAGAACGGATGAAAATTAAGCATAAATAACCTCAATGAAAGCCCCGCTAAGTTTGCTGATGGGCAATTAATTATTGAAAAAAATTGATACTTTTAGCATTTGATCTTTATTCATAGTGAATATAACAATATTTATATTCTTTTAGTTATCCGAGCGACCATTTTTTCCTGCTTTGTCTCACCTGTTTTTCGCACAAAAAGTTACTTATTTCCCTAAAAAAGTTTTCTAAACTAGAATATCTGCTGCACTTTAATTTAAATAATTTAATGCATCTTTAACATTCAACAGCTTATTAGCGTTGAATTATCGACGTTTATGGTTGCCAATAATATATTGCGCTGGCGGTATCCTATGGAACCGATAACGCAAGATACATTATCACAACTTAAAAAGGCGAAGGATAATAAGTATCCAGCCGATATACACTAAACGAGCAGCACCCGACAGTGATGAAAAACAAATAGATTACAATATGCATTAAGCCCAATTAACTATAAATGTCCAACCCATGAAAAAAGTGCTAATGACTTACTTTATACGAACTATACTCAAATAAACTTGATAATGCTTATCATTTAAAATAAACAAGCCTCTGAGGGATATGTCCGCTGATTGTTTTTGATGCTCATGTTTTGCATCTTGAAATATCATGGGTATATACATTGAAAAGGTAATAAAAGGTGAACTCAATGCTAAACATTTTAAATTGTGTTTTAAATAAGCAATATCTACCGATTATTTACGCACTTCAATTGCAAAGGGAAAAGGAAACCTAACTGGGATCATTAATATATTCTCGATCAGGCTCATGAACTGGCCATAAACGTAATTTCACATTGAAAAAGACAAAATCTTTGCAATACTTTGTCTAAATATTGATTTTTAAAAAGAGTTTACTTTCCCTAAAAATAAGCCATTACAACTAGCGCATATACTTTGTGTGCAGACTGTGTGCGTAACATTTGAAGGTGTATTATGAAATGCTTCCCAAAAAGGTTTTGTTGTCTTGGATTTACTATCGATAAGTTTCTTTTCCGTTCTTATATCATAACTGCAACTTTAGTTAGTCTTTTTCTCACAATGAGCTCCCCTCGATTAATGGCCGATGAAATAGAGGCTAACCTCATTCGGATCATTTACACCTTTGATTACCCTGCACCAGATACGTCAGGTATCGTCTACCTTCCATCTCTAGATGCTTTTTTGGTGGCAGATTCTGAAGTTAATGAGATGGATATTTTTAGTGGATACAACGTGTTCCAAGTTGACCTCAATAGCGGTATACCTATTGTCGAGTTTTCGACGATTCCGTTTTCCAGTGAGCCGACAGGGGTAACAATCAATTTCTCGAACAATCATTGCTTCTTTTCTGATGATAACCGTAGAGAAATTTACGAGGTTGATCCGGGCAATGATGATACCTGCCTGACTACTGACGATATTGTCACGTCTTTCGCCACAGACACTAATTTTGGAAGTTTTGACCCAGAGGACGTGGCTTATGGTCTTGATTCTCTATTTATTGTTGATGGTGCTAATAATAAAGTTTACAGAATTAGCAGCATTGATGGCGTATTCAAAAACGTAACCGGGAGCAATCTGCTTAATAGCTTTGATACCAAGAACCTGGGTGTAAGCGATCCGGAAGGGATCGCCTTCGATTCAACAAATGACTCTTTGTTTATCGTTGGCCACAATGAACCGTCAATTATTCAGACCACCATATACGGAACTCTGTTGAACACCATTGACATATCAAATCTCAACGCGCTCAACCCATCTGGGCTAGCGCTGGCACCCAGCAGCCAAGATCCGTCAATAACCAATCTATATATGGTGGTACGCGGTGTCGACAATGCGGACGATCCATACGAAAATGATGGTGCGATATACGAGTTGGGCATCTCCGGCATTATCACCGCGTCAAATCAGGCACCTGTAGTTACTGCTGGAGAAGATCAGGCAATTATACTGCCAAATAATGCGTTGCTCAGTGGCAGTATTTATGATGACGGTTTACCTGATAGCACATTGACCGCAATATGGGCCAAACAGAGTGGACCGGGAGAAGTCACCTTTACAGATCCCAACAGTCTAAATACCACAGTCTCATTCTCAACGAAGGGCAGTTATGTACTGCGCCTTACCGGTTATGATGGAGAGCAATATAGTGCTGATGATCTGTCAATTGTGGTCACCAGTCACATTCCAGAGATCACCCTCAACGGCGACAATCCAATGAATCTAGATCTCGGTGAGATCTTCAATGATCCTTGGGCAACGGCGATGGACGATGCTGATGGCGATCTGACCAGTTATATACAGAGCACCTCAAATGTAGACACATCTGTTGTAGGTATCTATCAGGTTACCTATACTGTGATCGACTCTGATGGCTACAGTGCATCGCTCAG
>JBATHQ010000551.1:0-1545 GCA_049667005.1 Psychromonas sp. | reverse complement strand
CCAAGCAGTTAAAAGAGCCTTTGTTATTATGTTATAACTCTCTTAAAAACATGGGCATGAACTGCATTGCCAATGGTTTGATTTTAGATATTTTACGCCGTCTGAACTGTTTTGGTATTAACCTGCTGAAGTTAGATATCCGTCAGGATGGGGAGCGCCACGGTAATACGCTATCGGAATTAACGCGTTATTTAGGTCTCGGTGACTACAATGCCTGGAGTGAAGCCGATAAGCAGGCCTTCTTATTACAGGAATTAAACAGTAAACGCCCGCTTTTCCCGACCAATTGGACCCCTTCGGCAGAAGTACAGGAAGTTTTAGATACCTGCAAAGTGGTTGCGCAGACAGATCCCGAAGCCTTAGGCATTTACATTATCTCTATGGCACGCCAGGCATCTGATGTATTGGCTGTGCAGTTGATATTAAAAGGGATGGGTTGCCCTTTCCGTATTCCGGTGGCACCGTTATTCGAAACGCTTGATGATTTGAATAATGCCGCAGCGGTAATGAAACGTTTGTTTGCAGTCGACTGGTATCGTGGTTACATCAAAGGTGTACAGCATGTGATGATCGGTTATTCCGATTCTGCTAAAGATGCTGGTGTAATGGCAGCCAACTGGGCGCAATATACCGCTCAGGAAGCACTGGTTAAAATCAGCGCAGACAATGATATCCAGCTGGTTTTGTTCCATGGTCGCGGGGGCACAATCGGTCGTGGCGGCGCGCCAGCACATCAGGCATTATTATCACAACCTCCGGGCTCTCTAAAAGGTGGCCTACGCGTAACCGAACAGGGTGAGATGATCCGCTTTAAATTTGGTCTGCCTAAGGTTGCTATACAAAGTTTGAAGCTTTATACCGCCGCTATTTTAGAAGCAAACTTACTGCCACCACCTGCGCCAAAACAGGAATGGCGCGATGTGATGGAGCAATTTGCAGAACAATCTTGTAAAGAGTATCGCCACTTTGTGCGTGAAGAGCCTGATTTTGTGCCTTATTTCCGTCATGTAACACCTGAAGTCGAACTGGGTAAGTTAGCCTTAGGCAGTCGTCCTTCTAAACGCAAACCCGACGGTGGAATAGAAAGCCTGCGCGCTATTCCCTGGATTTTCGCATGGAGCCAAAATCGATTAATGTTACCGGCTTGGTTAGGTGCAGGTTCAGCGCTAAAAACATTATTAGATGAAGGAAAAATAGAGTTACTGCATGAAATGTATCGTCACTGGCCATTTTTCCATACCCGTTTAGAGATGTTTGAAATGGTGTTCATGAAAGCCGATGAAGAGTTAACTCAATTCTACGAAGAGCGTCTGGTCCCCAAAGAGTTGTGGCCACTCGGACAGCGTTTACGTGATAACTTGAAGTTAACCCGGGAAACTGTTTTAGAAACCATTCCTGACCATCAATTAATGCAGGAACAACCTTGGATTAAAGAGTCAATTTGTCTGCGTAACCCTTATGTTGATCCGCTTAACATGTTACAAGCTGAACTACTTAGCCGTTCACGTAAAAACGGTGAAGAGATTTGTCCGGTGATTGATCAGG